>JAFGOB010000016.1 GCA_016926695.1 Dehalococcoidales bacterium
CCCTTTGCCACGGCATCCGGACATACAAAACAGCTTATAGTCAGTTGACTTCACCTGATAGCGGATAAAACCGCACCCAGTCCACGTAATAATGCGCGGTAGCAGCAGGGGGTCCCTTGACCCAGGGATTGGTAGAAGACCAGCCATTGATCAGCGCCATACACCCGGTATCAATACGGACCTCATTGTCGTAGACATACTCAGCAAGAAACTCTCCGTCGACGCGCCATAGAACTTTGTTTGTGTACACCTCAATAGAATACACATGAAAATCGTCAGAAGGATTGAACCCGACTTCTACATCACGCACAAAATGGTTAGAGAAGCCATCTGCGTGTATTGCCAGGTTGATTTCTCCGGTTCCCCCGCCAAAAGTATAGGGCGTAAATTCAATATCCACTTCCTGAAAATTAACGTCATTCCAGAGAAAAAAGGCGTTCACCACACCGCTCTCAGAGGAAGGCTTAAGCCGCGCTTCCCATTTTCCATACAGATATCTGTTTTTTGTCTGAACAGAACCTCCTACTGCTGTCAAAGACCCGTCGTATTCGGGATCTACCTGAAGATAATCGGTTGTCATGATATGAAGGAGCCCGTCTTCAACAGCGGCCCTTTCAACCGTCATTTGTGTATGATTCTGAGTCCAGGTAGCCCGGGCCCATTCAGGATGCCAGCCATAGCCTTTGTTGTTATCCTCGAAATCGAATTCCTGATACAGCTCAGCTTCATCCGCAAAACTGTCGTCATGTGCTCCTTCAAATGAACCTGTACATGAAGCAAGAACCATTACTGAGGCCAGCAAACAAGAAAAATGTTTCCACATGATCATTGTACTTCCCCTGATCTTTCCACATTATCAATACTCAAAAGCGCCGCGTGTCCATGTGCCGTCTTCTCCCCTTATATTACCATCAGGATCGATATTATAAGGAAAAGGCAGGGTCTTCCCTGGTTCGGTTTCGAAAAGCGGTCTGAAATCGGGATCTATCGGATTGGAAGCGAATACTTGAAGATGATCTTCGACATGACCGCCGATATCATCACAGGCATACAGGCCGGTGTAATCGGAATTTGTCGGTTCCGCGCCGTCAGCATCGACAAAACGGATACGGCTGCAACGTACCCATATATTGTTGAAAGACTCGTTCCCGCTTCCCGTGTTGTAATATGCTGCATTGTATCCGTAGTGGATACCCTCTGTTGTGTTGTTATAAAACCGGAGATTACCTGTACCGCCCACGACTCCCTGGCCAATACCGGTACCGTTTTGCCCATAATGCGGATAGTGCGGACTGTAAGAAAAGACATTTCCGTACACATCCCAGTCGTTTTTCAATCGTAAAACAGCCGTGCCTTCAATGTCCTCCCAAAAACTGTAGCGCACAATATTGTATTCGGCACCGGTATGAGTCTGGATTGCCTCGGCATGAGAGACAGGATCACTGTGGTTCCGCGAAACATGTGAATACTCAATAATGTTGTCATAGGAATTGTTTACGTAATATATGGGTATCCCCGGCAGGTCATGGATATACACATGGGAGAGGATTGAATGACTCAAAACTCCGCGAACCTGAAATCCCCTTCCGGAACCGGTGACATCAGGTATCCGTTCGCAGCCAGCTAACTGCATTTCCGTGTGGTACACATTAATACAGCTGTTTAAATTAATATCTGTTTTATACGTGCTATCTGCCAGAATACTGTAGGTGAGAGCATCTGATAATGCCTCTGTCTTGAACCCGTGCCCCCCAATCCCCGAACCGGTTTGACCGTCAACATCGTAATAGCCATATCTAAACGTCAGAATATTACCGTCTTCTGCCGCAAAGACCGCCTGCCCGTCACCATAGGCATCACTCCACCCGGCATCTGAGCCATGATATTCGGGGGTTGCTTTTTTTAAATAAATAAATGCGGTCCCCTCCTCTGCATCGTCACACATCACCTTGGAATACACACCATCGGCGAAATAATACGTGTGACCCCTTTCCAGAGATTCAGGTACGCTTGTCCACGCGTCTTGCCAACTGCTGCCGTCATTCATGCCGCTTGCATCACTGCGAATATAATGGGCATTCACAGTATATTCCAGGGGAGAAGCAGAGGCTTCGGCAAGCAGCATTGACCCGCTTTCATCGTACGCGAAAAGCGAGTACGTATACACAACTTCCGATGAAAGATCTCTGTCAAGATAGATGGAAAAGCCCGGCTGCAGGGCCGTCAGATACTCAGGACTGTTTCCCGGCTCACTGCGGAATATCCCCACATAACGGGAGTTTTCCGGTATCCCCTCCATATCTAGCCGAATCATTCCTGCCGAGACAGGAGTCGCGCTCATGCTTGGGTCCATAATCCTATTTTGAGCGTTGCATAATGTGTAGGAAAAAGAGCAGGAGAAAAAACCTGCAAGAATGACACTAGAGAAAACTGCCTTCAAGCAACAACGATGCAACTTCATACCACCATCATATCATCGATTAATAAATCTTTTCACTGACCTCATCCAAAAAGCATGGCCGAGCAGGCAGGAAACAGCCGGAGCCATGACGGATTCGGTTATTTTTAGCAGAGCGCGCCTTTAAGCAGAAAATCACGAATGTTCTGGTGAATAATCCCGTTCCTGCTCCGATCGATCTCGTCCAGGGACAGTACGTATTTGGGGTAATTGTCAGGTATGCTTTCCAGTACTCTGAATTCGCGTTCTACGGTATCGTCGCTGGCCAACAGGTAACAGACCTGAACATACAGGGTTTCTGGTCCCCGACTGGCGCAAAAATCCAGCTCGGCATTTTTCGATTTTCCCACCCTTACTTCGTAGCCACGGCGACACAATTCCATGTAGACGATGTTTTCCAGTACCTGATGTATGTCCCGTTGGTTGTTACCGTATATGGCTTCCCGGATGCCATGGTCGGCCAGGTAGATTTTTTCCTGGGTACTTAACAAAGCTTTTCCTGCCAGGTCCTGCCGCTGAACCAGATGCAGGAGGCAGGCGGCGCGACAATACTCGATGTAGTTGTAGATAGTTTCGGTTGATACGCTGCGGCGCTGGTTTTTAAGGTATTTGATCAAAGAACTTGAAGAAAAGGTGTTTCCTGCATTGGCAATGAAATACAACACCAACTGGCGAAGCTGGGCAATGTCCCGCACGGCGTTTCGCTGGGCTATATCTTTGAGAATGGTGGAATCGAAGATGTCACGAATGTATTGATTGGCGTCGGCATCGGTAAAAGGATAGTTATACAAAAAGGGAAAACCTCCCCTTTGAATGTAGAGTTTGAAGGCATCTTCTGCCCGAACCGCTTTATCTCCATGGTTTAGCAGACTGAAGACTTCGGCAAAAGAGAAAGGATATATCCGGATCTCGACATAGCGCCCGGCCAGATAAGTGGCCAATTCTCCAGAGAGCATGCGCGCGTTGGAGCCGGTAATGTAGATGTCGGCATCAATATCGACAAGCAGAGAGTTGACCAGCGTTTCCCAGCCGGCAAGTTCCTGGATTTCATCAAAAAAGAGGTAAATACGACCGGAACCAGCAGTTTTTTTCTGGCTGCTGATGGCTTCCAGCACGGCTTCGGCACTCCGTATCCTGTTGTCTGCGGCGGATTCAAAGTTCAGGGCCAGAATGCTTGCATCCCTTACACCCTGTTGCAGCAGCTCGGCCTGCACCAGCTCAAGAAGCACAGATTTGCCGCATCGGCGGATACCGGTGAAGACCTTTACCACCGGGGTATTCATGAAGGGGCGCAGCTTTTTCATATACAGTTCGCGGGGTATCATAAAGTCCAGTATATTTCAACTACATCGAAAAAAGAAGGCCTTTTTCTCATGATTATTCGATATACCGAAAACTTAGTCTTCCCATAGCTTTCCTCATACCATTCAGCGGTAACAGGACCTTCAGGCTGCCCAGGAATTTTCAACACTGGAATAATTAAAATTATGTAATATATTTTTGACATATTGTGATATTTATATTACATTATGAACAGATCATATAACATTCTGGAGGAATGACCATGACATTTCAGGAAAAACGATCCCTGGTATATCTTTTCAGTACCCCCGTGTTGACGGGTTTCTTTTTCCTTTACCTATATTCAAAGCCCCTGGCCGTTACGCCTGCAAGAATTCATGACTATGACTTCTGGGCAAAATACATCCTGCTGTTTATCGCGGTATCCATAGTCGCCCAGATTGTAATCTACATTCTTTTCTATATCATCAACACCATAGGCACAGGTATCGAAGAGCCGGATATTACAGACGAAAGGGACAAACTGATAGAACTGAAAACCCTGAAAATATCCAACATCGTGTTTTCCATTGGGTTCATTCTTGGACTGGCCTCCATCCTTACACCCCTGCCGTCCTACAGTCTGTTCATAATAATCATTCTGTTCGGAACCCTGGCGGAGATTGCCGGTAGAGGGGCCGAGTTTTTCTACTACCGCCGGGAATCCTGACATGAAGAAATTCCACATCCGCAGCGATATCAGACGGTTCAGGTTCAACAACGGAGAAATGACCCAGCAGGAACTGGCGGAGAAAGTGGGCGTCACCAGACAAACCATCGCGGCCATAGAGAAATCCCGCTATTCTCCTTCCCTGGAACTGGCCTTCCGTATAGCCCGGATATTCGATGCTCCCCTGACAGAGATGTTTTTTTACGAGGAAAATGAAAAGGAGAACAGTAGATGAAAAATATTGACAATGAGGCCACCATGAAGCAGAGCGCCCTGGCGGCAGGGTTGAGCCTTCTTTTGATGGCAGTACTGGCCCCAATCGCCAATTTTGGTGTGGTGGAGGCCCTGTGGATCAAAGGAAATGCCCAGGAAACTGCTGCCAATCTGGCAGCTTCCGAGGGGGCGTTCCGCGGTGCGGTCGCCATGTTTACAGCCGTGGCCATCCTGGATATCATAGTGGCCTGGGGACTCTATGGGCTTTTTGAAAAAGTCAACCGGAAACTGGCCCTGCTGATGGGATGGTTCCGCGCTCTTTATGCCGCAGCGTTCATAGCCTCACTGTATCCTATTCTTACATCCCTTCAATGGCTGGACCGTCTGGGAACCTTTCCCGGTGCGGATATGCAGATTCTGAGCGGGCTTGAGACCTTTCAGGCTGGCTGGGACCTGTCGTTGATGTTGTTCGCTGTTCACCTGCTCATTCTTGGGTGGCTGATTATCCGATCGATAGATGTCCCGTCGTGGATCGGAATTCTGGTACTTTTGACCGGAACGGGTTATGTTACCGACAGCCTTTTAGTTCTGGTATGGCCCGATTCCACCTTCCGGCTGGTGACCTTCACCTTCGCGGGTGAACTGATAATGATGGTCTGGCTTCTGATACGGGGATTCCGTGGATTCGACACAGAGAAAGGGGTCCAAAAATGAAAGTGCTTGTACTGGGAGGAAGCGGTGCCACAGGCAGTCTGGTTATCCGGCAATTACTGGACAGACAAATCGAGACACGAATCATCATACGGGAGAACGCGGAGATACCCCCGGATTTAAGGGATAATCCGCGGCTGGAAATCCTGCGAGGGAACATAAGTGAGATGGGTGATCGGGAAATCGCGGGCATTCTCAAAAACTGCACCGCCGTGGTTTCCTGCCTGGGGCATAATCTCACTTTCAAGGGGCTGTTTGGTAAACCAAGGAATCTTGTGTCCGGTACTGTCAGAAGGATACACCGGATCCTGGAAGAACAACCTGGCGATCGCGTGAAATTAGTATTGATGAATACCACTGCGTTTCACAACAAATATTTGAATGAGAAAATTTCCATAGCGGAAAGGATCATCCTGACTCTTCTGTTTGTGCTGTTGCCTCCACACCGGGACAATGTACAAGCCGCGGCGTATCTGATCGAACACACGGAAAAAGCCACGGACAGAATGGAATGGGTTACTCTGAGACCGGATACCCTGGTGAATGCCGATGAGGTAAGCCCCTATGCGGTATATGAATCTCCCGTAAGGAGTCCGATATTTAATGCAGGGACAACCAGCAGGATAAATGTCAGTCACATCCTGGCGGAATTGATTACCGATGAGGACCTCTGGTCAAAATGGCGGTACAGGACACCGGTTGTATATAATTGTTGAGAACAATGTGGGGAGAGGGGGCCGGATAACAGGCCGGCTGTCAGAATTCTCGTGTACGCCCTCACCTCAATAGCAAAACCAAAACTTGCCGCACATCAACGGCGATTTCGACGATTTTACGCCAAATTCGACGGACTCGCAGAGGATTTGCGGCTTAGCTCTCCCCCAGCACCTCGTACATCGAGCGTTCCTCCGCGTGAAGGAGCGACGAACAAAAGACAAAAGACTTACCGCAATAATACTACAGCAGGTCATTTTATGGCAGCGTAATCCGTCCGGCTTCAGAAATACTTTTTGGCATCACTGTTTCAAAATCTGGCTGGCTTTCTGAG
>JAFGOB010000161.1 GCA_016926695.1 Dehalococcoidales bacterium
CATGCATGCTCAATGCGACGACATTATCTGGAATCGCGAGACCGGCACCATGAAAGTCCGGGGCAAGGATGGCTATCAATATGAACCGGTCTGGATGAATCCCTCTACCGCGGGTGAACGCGGCATCAGGCACGGTGATATCGTCAAGGTCTTCAACGAGAGAGGCATCGTCCTCGGCGGCGCTTATATCACCCAGCGGGTCATCCCGGGTGTCGCCTACATGGACCATGGCTCCCGCTTCGACCCGATCGATCCCAATTGCATCGACCGCGGCGGCGCTATCAACCTTATTTCTCCTCATGCCAATACCTCACAGAACGCCACGGGAATGGCCGTTTCAGGCTTCCTGGTTGACGTTCAGAAGGTAACAGACGAGGAAATGAACGGCTGGAAGAAAAAATATCCCGGGGCTTTTGCCCGTAAGATAGATAAAGACTGCGGAGTCTGCCTGGCCGGCTGGCTCATAGAGGAGAATGACAAGTAACAGGGCAGGACCACAATCCGGGCATTATGCTCACCAATTGAACATATGGTAAGAAGGCAGATATGGCTATGTCTGCCTTCTCATGCGTACGTCAGGTCCGATCTATATCCCTTACCGGACATAGGAATAGGTGAATATTCCGGTCAGGGCAAACTCATCGTTATGGTCCTGATAGCACCAGCCCTTACGGTATTCCTTTATTTCAGCAATATCATTATTCTCGTTATAAACGATCTCTTTTTTCATCGTTTCATGATTGGATTCACCCGGATTAAAGTCGCTCAGGATGAGATCGCCTTTATCGTTGTAGCTGTGTTTTATGGTTGAAACCACCTGGTTTTTTGTCTTCTGTTCTTCGATCAGCAAGCCCGCGTCACTATATTGGAATTTATCTACCCAGTCCGGATCTCCTGAAGGAAAGATGGTGTGTTTTTCAACCAACCTGCCGTTTTCATCATACAGGTTGACATACATAGTAGTGGCGATCGGCGAGTCGGCTCCCGTGAATGTCTGTTTCTCGGCCGGATTGCCGTAATCATCATATTTGGTAACGATTCTATAATCACCGGCTATCTCGATGATCTGTTCCAGCACGTTATCGTTATATTCGTAAATAAAATGCTTTTTCTGCTCCCCGTCTTCGATTTTAACTGTAACTTCCTTTAAGTTGTCATCTTTATCATAGATATAGCTGCTTAACTCTGAAAATTTGGTGTTTGGATCGTATTCATAGATTTCGGATATTTTGTGATTCTGTCTGTATTTCCAGGTAACTCTTTTATCAAGCATCTCTTTGCCATCTTCATCGCAAATATAGCTTTCCATCGAATACTCTTTTACGGGACTGGAAAACGGGGGTTTTATCTCCATTTCAATCTTTTCCCTTTCTAATTCTATCCGGCTCTAATACTGAGTATAACATACAACCTGGCTCATCCAAATTATTATGCCGTTTTTCGACTCGTCAATTAAACCGGTTAGCGGGATGATCGGATAACTTATAACCAGAATATCTTTGTAAACCGGTAATAAGATACTCGTATTTGACATTAATCGATGCCGATATTAAACTTTAGTTAATTCCGGAATAAAGAACCTCAATTTTGTTTTCATTCAATTGATTATTGACGGATCGCCGTAAATTGTTCGTAATTCAAAATTTCCATCCTGGTAATTTTGTACTTGCTTTAAGTTAGCCAAATAATTATAAATAATACGAATTTGGAGAAGAAAGAATGGATCGAAAACCTGTAGATTTGAAGGATAAGGAACGTACTCTTAAGTCAGCCAGTCTTATGGGAACTCTAGCCGGTCCTCCCGTTGCCGTTTATTCAGCCGGTGGGAAAATAACCCGCATACGGCCTTACTATTACAGCGAAGGCCGCAATCTTGAAGACCTCAACCCCTGGAAGATCGAGGCACGGGGAAAGACATTCAGTCCTCCCGATCATTCGTTGCCTTCTCCTTTTTTCCTCTCTTATAAAAACCGCGTATATTCCAAAAACCGCGTGCGCTATCCCCTCAAGAGAGTTGACTGGGACCCTAAAGGTGAAAGGAATCCCCAGAACCGGGGTAAGAGCAAATACGTCAGGATCTCCTGGGACGAGGCCGCACAAATCATCGCTGACGAGCTTCTACGCGTTAAAGAAAAATACGGCATGTCGGCGGTACTATCCGAAGCAGATGTTCATGGAGAAGGCAAGCATATCGCCCCCTCGCACGGCGCCGTCAACCGTTTGTTTTCCCTCCTTGGCGGTTATACCATCCAGATGCGTAATATGGATAGCTGGGAGGGATATACCTGGGGTTCCAAAAACGTCTGGGGCTGCGAGCCTGTAGGTGAGATGCAACCGTCATCCAACCTTTACCCGGATATAGCAAAACACACCGAACTGCTCTTATTCTGGGGCTGTGATCCGGAGACAACCCCCCTGGGTATCGACGGCCTGATGGCCAGCAGGCTCTGCTACTGGCTGTCCGACCTGGGCATCAAGTGTGTCTATGTGGATCCCGCCCTCAACTACGGCGCGGCGGTACATGCCGATAAATGGATCCCGGTAAAACCCAATACCGATGCCGCCCTGTACCTGGCCATCGCTTATATCTGGCTCACCGAAGGCGCCTATGACAAGGAGTACGTCAGGACTCATGCCGTTGGCACCGAACCATTCTTCGATTATGTGCTCGGAAAAACTGACGGCGTGCCCAAGACACCCGGCTGGGCGACTCAAAAATGCGGTGTGCCTGAATGGACTATCAAAGCACTGGCCCGTGATTGGGCCAATAAGATTACCAGTATCTGCATCGGCAACGGCGGTCCCGGTATCCGTGGACCGTACTCCACCGAGCCGGCCCGTTTGCAGTCTATTCTCCTGGGCATGCAGGGACTTGGCAAGCCAGGCAGACACCAGGCCAAGATGCTCGAATGGAATATCCACTCAAAAGTTTTCCCCCTGCCCTTTCAGGGCAAAGTCGTCCCCCATCTGGCAAGCAGGGGAAAACTCACCCCCCCGCCGAAGCAATTTGTCGACAACACACCCGCTATCGGGCCGGCTGAAGTAACCGCGGAATTGAAAAATATTCTTGGATTGAAAGAGCCCCCCGTACAGTCCATACCCAAATGCAGGATTCACGATGCCATCCTGAATGATGCTATTTCATGGTGGGGACTGCACTCCTTTTTAGGCCCGGCTTCCGAGCAGTGGGTCGAGCATAAATACCCCGATGACGGTTGTTCGCGCGTCCATATGATCTGGTCCGATTCTCCCTGTATGACCACCTGCTGGAATGACGGGTTCCGCTTCGTCGAAGCTGCGCAGCATCCCGATATCGAGTGCTTCGTGGCGCAGCATCCCTGGCTGGAAAACGATTGCCTGCTGGCGGATATTATTCTGCCTGTTTGTACCAAACATGAGCTTGCCGATATATCAGAAGATACCGGCAGCGGTGTTTTTACCTCGATTTTCCGCGAGACTCCCGCCTGTCCGCCTGTAGCAGAGTCCGTTTCTGATTTTGAGGCCGCGGCCAGAGTCGCCAAAAAGCTGAGCAATAAACTCGGTGACTGGATTTACCAGGAGTTTACCGGCAACGAAGTATCCGATGACAGGTTAATCAACCTCCTGTGGCAGGCCTCCGGGGTAGCGCATCTGGACACAGAGAAGCATTTTGAAAAGGAGGGTATGTTCGTCATCCCCTGTGATCCGGATATCCAGAAGGTACCTCCCGGACTGAGCGAATTCTGTAATGATCCGGAGAATCATCCCCTCAGCACCCCTACCGGGAAGCTTGAGTTTACCTCCACTGATCTTCAGAAACACTTCCCCAACGACCCTGAGCGCCCGCCTTATCCGAAGTGGATAGAACGCGGCCAGAATCACGACGAATGCCTTAGCAGCAAACGGGCCGAAAAGTACCCGCTGCTCTGCATGTCCAATCACGGCAGATGGCGCATGCATGCTCAATGCGACGACATTATCTGGAATCGCGAGACCGGCACCATGAAAGTCCGGGGCAAGGATGGCTATCAATATGAACC
>JAFGOB010000162.1 GCA_016926695.1 Dehalococcoidales bacterium
TATATCCGGAATAGTGGCTCTCAAAACGCCGGAAGCCTGGCTCTCTAAGACCGGAACCGTGGCGCAATGTATCCCGGATTATTCAGAGATTCTCATAAACGGTGATTATATCCTGCTTGTCGGTCTGTACGATATAATTTTCTATATCAAGAATATCAATCTCTTCGATAGCCGCACCAACCTTCAAGGCGTCGATTTCAGAATTACTCCCCTGTACCATAAGCTGGTCGTACAAGTGTTGAAGTTTTGTATCGGAGAAATCGCCCTTATCCATATCACGGGCCGGGTCAGTCAAGCCATATTTTATGATAAGCGATTCCATCGCATCCATGTGGGTCTGTTCGCTTGATCCGATGTTATTGAAGATGCCGGTATTCCACTTCTCATACAGCCCGGAATATACATCCCTTGCCAACTTTTCCTCTTCACGCATATAAATGATGCCTTCTTTTTCATTATCTGTAAGCGGTTGGGCTGTCTCCCGGTTTATGCTTTCTTCCAGGGCTGCCCGGTCTATACTGGTATTTCCTTCATTATCAACACTGATAAGTTCGGCTTCACCATTGACTGGAGGCGACTGGGACTGCTGCTGGTTCGCGCTTTCTTCCGGGGCTGCCTGGTCTATAGTAGTATTACCCCCGTTATTAACACTGATTGATTCAGCCTCTCCGGTCGAACAACCGGTCAGAATGATAATGACAACGATAACCGGAAGTAATATGGGAACACAGATCAGTTTTAGCATATCGTTTCCCTCCAAATTCAGAAATATTCATAATTTATTATAGCTTCCGCAAATCCGCATACGTTATGCAGGTTTAAAAAAAGACCGCTGTAAATATCTTTACATGCAGTTATTGTAACGGTTATTCCTTTATCCAGGCTGTTTTTCTCTTCCCGCAACCTATCACCCCGGCGAGCAAAAGCGCCTGTACATTTAATCCCGGATAAGGACGTAAAAGAGGGCAAAAAACATGAAACCGGCGCCCAGTCCGATAAACATCCACGGCACCAGATCATTGAATAGGAAACCCAGTCCCAGACCGACGAGCAGACCGGCGGGAATAAATATTCCGCTGGCTGCCCTGTTATTTCCTTTGACGGGAACTTTCTCTTCCGGCATATTAAGACTCCTTAAGGACCAGGCTGATTTTGTTCCAAATATTTCTCTTTGCTATACAGCTAATCACAATATAGCATGAAGATCGAGATTTTTTACCGGGAATAAGCCTGAAGTCCGCTTTTTTGCTTTACATCTTTAAAAAGTCACTTGTTACTCCAAATTTCGATTTAGTAATGTTCTTCCTCCGGCTGGCGTAGGAATGACGATTAATATTCTTGGAATGATGAACTTTAAACGGCAAAGTCAGCCTGAAAATTCAATTGCACCCATAAGTAATAAGTGCTATTCTTTAGCATAAGAACATCGAATAAAAGTGAGGTATCGATTATGGACTACGAAGCAAGTTTTGAGGTCCCCATGGCGCCGGTTAATCCGGATGAAATCAAGGAAAAGGTTAATACGGATGTTGTGGTGGTTGGATGCGGTATCTCAGGCCTGAGTGCGTCCCTGTCGGCAGCAGAGGCCGGCGCAAAAGTAATTCTGCTGGAAAAAAGCTCCACCTATAATTTCCGCGGAGTGCATAACGCTGCCCTTAGCAGCCGTCTGCAAAAAGAAGCGGGTATCAAGGTAGACCCGGAGCAGGTGATTTATACCATCATGGAGTTCGCCGGGTATCGAAGCGATCAGAAGGTTGTCAAGGCCTGGGCTGATAACTGCGATCAGGCCATGGACTGGCTGCTGGACATGGCGGAAAAGGATGGGATCAAGGTAGTCCTCGATCCTACCACCAAGCCCTGGTACTTTCCCAACTATCCGGTCATTCACATGTTCATGCCTGAAAGGCAAAAGACCCTGGCGGAAATGCTGCTTAAACACGGACGCGAACACGGTGTCGAATACCGTTTCGAGACGCCGGCCGTTTATCTGCTAAGACAGGGCAATCAAAGAGTAACCGGTGTAATGGCTCGCCATAAAGAGGGCGGTTATATTCAGTTCAATGCCAGAAAAGGGGTAATACTCTGCTCAGGCGACTACGGCAACAACCGTGAAATGACGCGAAAATTCTGCTTGAAGTCAGCAGCCAATCTTCCTACTGCCTACAGCCCCGCCAATAATACCGGAGACGGTCTGAAAATGGCGATGTGGATCGGTGCGGCTATCGATGAACCCCCTCACTGCATGGCCATGTTTGACTGGTCGGCTATATGGGACAACGGAGTGTTTAATATCGCCCGGCAGCCCTGGCTGCGTGTCAATCTGAACGGGGAGCGGTTTATGAATGAAGACCTGCCCTGGGGCTATGAATGCGCCCAGATTTTACAGCAGCCGGGAGGTCTGGTATGGGCTATCTGGGATGCCAACTGGAAGGCGGACGCGGAAAAAATGCAAAGCCAGTGCTGCAAGAACATGCAGCGCGTCGGCCGTCTGTGGAGAGATGAATTTTTTGACAAAGCCCTGGCGGATGGCGACGTCATCTCAGCTCAAACCCTGGAAGAGCTTTATCAGAAGATGGAAGTGCCGGCGGAAAAGGTTAAGGCAGCCGTGGCAAGATACAACGAACTGGCCAAAGGAGGCCAGGACCTGGATTTCGGCAAACATCCCGATCGTGTGACTGCTATTGAAAAGCCTCCTTTTTATGCCGCCATGGTAAAAGTACGTTTCCTGGTGATCCTCAGCGGACTGAAAATCAACAACCGTATGCAGGTGCTGGATACCGAAAAAAGGGTAATTACCGGGCTGTATGCCGCCGGTAACGCATCGGGTTCTTTCTTCAACCACCAGTACCCGACTACCGTGCCCGGTCTTACTCACAGCCGTGCCTTTACTTTCGGACGTATGGCCGGACGGCATGCCGCTGCCGAGAAACATTAAAATAAAAAAACCCCCGGCGAGCCGGGGGTTTTTTCTCATCAAATTATTCCACCCAGGCATTGAATCTCAGACCCGCTGCCGGGTCGTATTCCCTGCTGAAGGCATCATCGAAAGCCTCCGGATCAATCTGCCGCCATTTTTCGTAGTCCTGCTGTGTGACTTTCTGTACGTCAACCAGGTATCCGCTGGTGGCCTGTCCCAGGCAGTTTTTGGATGCGGTGCCCCTGGGGCTGATGAGGTTGACAGCGCCTCCCCTGTCCACCTTCCCGGGGATGATGAAGTCAGTACGAGCGCCGTGGTCCACGTAAACGGCGCCGGGCATTATCCTTTCCCATACCAGCGCTCCACATAATACAACTCCCCTCTCGTTAAGGGCTTTAACGATATCTCCTGTCTTTATGCCCCTGGATTTGGCATCAGCGGGATTTATCCAGATCGGCTCATATTTATATCCGTCGGGTCCGGTTACCTTGCATGTCAGGACCTCCCTGGACCAGGGAATGTCGTCGCACTGGGCATGAACGCGCCAGCGGCCGTGATTGGACATCATAAGAAGCGGGAACATCCTGGCCCTGTCGCTGGAAATCCTCTCGTCATGTGTTTCACTTTTCTCAACCCACCTTGGTATAGGCGATCTTTCCATGTCGCAGGGAAAGGCTTTGGCTATGCTCTCGGAATAGAACTCCAGCTTGCCGGTAGGGGTGGGCATGGGGTTTTTTACGGGGTCCTGGTAAAACTCAATCATGCCCGGAGGGTCCTTTTCCCAGTCCTGGGACGTGGGGAAAACATAGTAGCCCTTTTCCTGGAATTTTTCCCAGTTCGTATCCGTAGAACGGCCCAGGCTCCTGTCGAATCCAGCCTTTATCCACTCATCAACCGATTTACCTTCGGAGACTTTCTCCTCCATCCCCATTTTACGGGCAATTTCCAGGACGATCTCATAATCGCTTTTGGATTCTCCGACAGGTTCCATAGCCCGCTTTTGCAGGCCTACCATGGAAAACTCGTTAGCCCCCATTCCCGCGCATGATACCAGATCGTCAACCTCAAGCGTGGTATTGGCAGGCAGAATAATATCGGCAATAAGACAGTCGTTCTCCAGCCAGGGATGCTGCGCTACCACGCACTCGATCTTGGGACTGCGCAGGGCTTCAACCGTATGCATGCCGTCGTTCCAGCAGGTGGTACGGCAGGGAGTATCCGTCCAGACCATGTGTATTTCGGTGCCGCCTTCTTCTTTGGGAATCGGATAGGTATATTTTACGAACTGGTTCTCAGGCGGTTCGGAGAGACCGCCGGTGCCCCAGAAAGTTACAGGCGGATTGAGTATGGCGTCCTGTAAATAGGTCTTGGGAATAGCCTGTTTGGTAAAGCAATTGGCCGTGAATTTAAACAGCATGAGCGGTTCAATCTTTTCATCAGGGTCTTTCAGTCCTACCACCAGCTGGCCCGCATCCGGCCTGCCGGGCATGTATGCCCTGGGCATACCGGGATTGAAGCCTATCTGGAACTGATTGACGCCCGGTTTGCCCAGTCCCTGCATACCTAACAGTATACATTCCAGCCTGGCCGGTTCATGGGAATAGGGCCCGCGGATATAGGAGCCGCCATAAAAATGGGCTATCGATGTCCTTTTTGAGGCAAATTGCCTGGCCAGGGCTTTGATGGTCCATGACGGTACTCCGCACCTGGCGGATGCCCAGTCCGGTGTCTTGGGTACGCCGTCTTCCCTGCCCAATACGTAGTCCTCCACCTTTTCCATACCCACTGTGTGCGTTTTTATATATTCTTTGTCATAGGTGCCTTCGGTTATCCAGACATAAATAATCGCCAGTTGCAGGGCCGCGTCCGTGTTGGGGAGGACGGGTATCCACTTATCGGCATGTACGGCTGCGCCGTAATTGAGGTCCGGACAGATATAAACCTGCTTTATTCCCAGTTCTGACCAGTAGTAGCAGAAACGGGTTGCAGTCTGCCCGCTGAAGCCCCATGGAGTTGTTTCCGGGTCACAACCCCAGTAGAGTATCATCTGGCAGTTCTCTGCGATATCTTTCATAGAGTTGTCCACCGGTCTCTGGAGACCACGGTAGCCGACTCCCCAGACATGCATGGCGCCGTAATACCAGCCCTCCCAACTATCGGGGTTCCTGGTCTGCTGGGTAAAACCTCCTAACTTGTCTAGCAGAAGTGTTGGCTGGCCGTGAGCGGCATGTACCGATTTGCATTCACCGTGACCGTCAACCTGCGCCAGGATAGCGTAAGGACCGTATTGTTGGTGTATTCGCTTGATCTCAGTTGATATTATACCGGTCGCCTCATCCCATGAAATACGCCGAAATTTGCTTTTTCCACGGTTGTGGGTATTTCTCTCTCCTTCGGGGTCCCAGTCAACCCTTTTCAAAGGATATTTGATCCTGTTAGGCGAAAAAGCCCTCTTTTTGTATGCCAGTGAAAAGGGTGAAGGACAGGACTTGAAAGAAGGCTCCAGCACCTTGCCGCGTACGTCGAATTTCCATGGATTCAGTTCCTTCCTGTCATATTTCCAGTCATAATGAAGCGGCCTTATCCGTATTACTTTACCGTCGCGGTAGTCAACCATGCATGGAGCTCCTCCGCCTACTCCGAGGAAACCGAGAGCCTTGATAGTTGTTTTTTCCTGGTTCTGTTTCTCAGTTTTTGAAGAAACGGTACCATGAGTTTCATTTGAAGTCTTCAAACTTTTTGACATGTTCGCTTACCTCCATAATACAGATCGATAAAATAACAAGTATTGACTTATTTTCGGATGAAAGAAGGGTAAAAATCCCGTACGAACGCGGGTATATCGGTATGTTCACGCGAATACTAGTCGTACTCCGACATATAAATTGTACAGTTTACGCCGGATTTTATCAACATATACGAGAACTGGGGTTAGGCAAGGGTCTAAACGTGGATACCATAGTTAAGGCTGGTAAAAGCCGGAGGGCAGACCGGAGTACTAATATTTTGAAATTTTTACGCCGGTTATTTTACCGCTGGCACTGAAGACGACACGCTCGCAGATGTTGGTCACCCTATCCGCGAAGCGTTCCAGGTTATGAGCTGCCCAGACAAGCCATGTTATTTTCGTGATATCCCCGGGTTGTTTTATCATAAGCACGACCAGGTTGCGGAAGACCTGGTCATAAAGCCTGTCCACCTGGTCATCCTGGCCGGAAACGTATCTGGCCTTTTCCGCGTCACTATCTCTGAATGATTCAAGGCTGCTTTCCAGCATCGTTAAAGCCCTGTTTGCCATCTGTTGAAACTCAACAGGCGGTTTCAGGTGAATATCTTTACCTAACATCAGGGTAATTTTAGCAATGCCTTCGGCATAATCGGCCATACGTTCCAATTCATTAACGATGTTCAGCATGGACAACAGTTTTCGCAGGTCCTTCTCACTGGCAAGGCCAGTGCGTATAAGTTGCATGCAGTCATTCTCCATCACATAGCGTCTGCGGTCTATTTCACTGTCATGGTCAATAACTGCTGATGCAAGAGAGGTATCATTTTCGTCAAGGCTTAGCACAGCCTGCGCCATAGCGGTCCTGACCGTTTTACCGAAAGACAGGGTTTCCTGCTCCAGCATCCTCAGTTTCCTGTTAAAACCTTCAATTTCCACCAGGCTGTCTTTTCTTATCTCCATCTCTTTCTCTGCGTAACTGCTTTCAATGGCTTCATGGACGCGTAAACCGGACTCGTCGATCTCCTGGCTGATAGCCTTCAGCCTGGCTCTCAGAGAAACACGGTCGATGATCTCAAAAAAAACCCACTTTATGATTACGCTCCCGGCGATGAGATAAAAAAGCACAAAGACCAGATAAGAGGGCTGGGGCCATACCAGGTACATAACCTGTCCCCAGATCAGTGAAAATACCACGCCTACTACAATCTTGATAAAATTGACGCCGATTTTAATTTCAGGCATTTTCATAGTAATCGTTGATACCCGTTTATTCGAGGGAATCATCACCTCGTAACAGTCCTGAAATAGATAATAGTATTTTTACTTTATGCCAGTTAAGGCGCTTTTGAAAATACACAGAATGCCGTTATTGCCCGTATGTCCTTTTACAAAATCCGCCATAGAGTAATGATAAGACAAATGATAAAGGACGATCAATACATATCGTCCCTGGTGTTGTAGCTTGCACTACAGAGCCGTAAGTAACTCATTATTGCTGTTCCCAATTTTGACCAATTATAATGGCGCCAGTCATTCTGCCTCGACCTGGATCGAAATTGTGCTTCTTGCTCTGAGACCGTCAAGAGCATATATACATACGCCCTCGATATATATCATCTGGCGTTATTTGTCCGTCAGGAATACAATAAAAAACAAAACATGTCCGGAGAGGGACGAACAAGGAGTCCGATGATAGACGAAACGGATATTTCAAGGGAAAAGCAATACTACAACAAACAGCGGGCCCTTACCGTCATCAAAAACCTGCAAAAGAAGCATATTAACGGTTTCTATGTCCCGGGCCGTAAGGAGGCGCTGGCGGTTGTGATGGATATGATACCCCCGGGAGCACTGGTGGCCCGGGGAGATTCAATGACGGTTGAGCAGGTTGGTATAATCGATGACATAATCAGGCGGGACCGTAACCGTTTGATTGATGTTTTTCACAGGCGTTCCGAACACTCCAGTACTTTTAAGACTGAAGACGTTCTTTCCATTGAAAGAGAGACTTTCTCCGCCGATGTTTTTATCACCGGATCAAATGCCATAACATTGGACGGAAAAATAGTGAATGTTGACGGCATGGGTAACCGGGTAGCCCCCATGATTTTCGGGCCGAAAAAGGTCATACTGGTCTTAGGCACCAATAAAATCGTATCCGGTGAAGAAGAAGCCCGCAGGAGGATACGCGATATCGCCGCTCCCCTCAATGCCATACGGCACTATACCAAACACAGGATTGAAGTACTTGGGAAATTACCCTGTGTTCAGACCGGTCGATGCGTCGATTGTTCCAGTGAAGCCCGTATTTGCCGCTATACCGTAATAATAGATGGAGAGGATGCCCTGCATGCCGGGCGTATTAATGTAGTACTGGTTGACGAGGAACTGGGTATATAAAACCGGATACTCTCTTTTCTGTAGATCTGAAACCGGTATACTTCGTCGTTGACAGCAAAACGAATAGTTATATATGATTGTTGCATAAGTTTACCGGACAATTACTAACAAGCTTATAATAATATGGAGTTTTATGGGACTTGCCCAGGTCGCCCGCCGGTGCGCCGGACAGTCTCCGCAAGTTGAAGCCTGAACTTCGTTCAGGACTGTGACCTGAGCCTGCTCGGCTGAGGCTCAACCAGGCTTCGTCCAGACTATTTTAAGACGATTAGTTAGAGACAGGGGTATCAAAATATGGAAAAAATAAAGATCGGATTTGTTCCCGCGCACAGAGAGCCCTTCGATGAAGGCTGGGCTGGAGAAATGCGCCGGCGGTGCCTGGAGATATTTAACGGTATTCCGTCGATGGAACTGGTGGTCCCTGATGAGCGGATAACCATAAAAGGGTGTGTGCGGAACGACCTGGAGGCTGAAAAGGTAATTGACCTGTTTAAAAAAGAGGGGATAGATGGTCTCATAATAGGCACAATGACATTCGGGGACGAGGTATCGGCCCTCTCTGTAGCATCGGCATTCAGGGATGTACCCATACTGCTTTTCGGGACGAAGGAGGGGCCTTTTACAAGCGACGGCAACAGGAGGTCGGACTCATTTTGCGGGACGCTTTCAATATCATCCGGACTAAAAAGAAGGCTGATTGATTTCATTTTCGGCGGGATAGTATTTCCCGAAGAAGAAAAATTCCAGCAGAATATCAGAGAGTTCCTTGGTGTTTGTGTAGTGATAAAAGGATTCACCGGCGCCGGGATCGGGCTGGTCGGTCCAAGGCCAGAGCGTTTTGAAACATGCATATTCAGTGAAGATGTACTGATGAAAAAGTTCCGGCAGAGGGTTGTACCTGCGGCTTTGCCCGATATCATGAATAACGTTTTTTCACCGGGAGACTCCACTGAAATCGAAAAGTTGTGTGAAGATATCAAAGCAGAGACGGACTGCACGGGCATTGATGGTGCTGTGATAGGCAGGATCGCAGCCCTGGAATATGCCCTGGCGCGGTTTGCCCGCGAAAAAGAACTTTCAGCCATGGGAGTCCAGTGCTGGACGGCCATGCAAAAAGAATACGGACTTTCTCCCTGCCATGCCATGGGCCGTTTGACGGACAGGGGAATAATGACCTCCTGTGAGGTTGATATCTACGGGGCGTTGACCATGCTGCTTGAATACCTGGCCTCGCTGAGAACAACCGTCCCGCATTTCATAGACTGGACGATAAGACATCAGAAAGAGGAAAACGTGTTTCTGGCCTGGCACTGTGGAAACGGGCCACCTTCATTGGCCTGCCCGGGGAGCAGGATCACACTGAGTTCTCACAGCATACTGGGCGAAACACTTGGTATTGAGCGCTCGGCAGGTACAGGTGAATTTCAGCTCAAACCGGGAATGGTGACTATTTGCCGGCTGCAGGAGCATGCCGGGGACTTTAAAATGCTGATCACCAGAGGAACGGCGTTGACTTCAAATGAAAAACTTAGGGGTTCCTGGAGCTGGATCGAAGTACCGGACCTGGACAGGCTCTATAATACGCTGGTATACGAGGGGTTTACCCATCACGCCAGCCTTATTCACGGCGATTTTTCCACGGTAATCAGCAGTGCCTGCAAACAACTGGGTATAGAGACCATCGTCGTTTAGCCGGTTAAAGACAGGGAATGCAATCTGATCAGCTTTTCCTCTTCGATGGCGAACCTGCTGAGATATCCCCCGGGCCGGTGAAAAGCGGCGATATCTCCGGGATACGGGTAAATTATTTCGCCTCTTCTCAGAATATCAGCGGTGAAGCTTTCTAGATCAGGATTTATATTCTTTGCTTTCAGGAAAGCGCCGGCTCCGGCAATAGCCGCACCAAGCGCCGCCCCGGCTCTTTCCACGGGGACCACGGGACGTTGCCAGATAGCAGATATCCTGCGCAATACTCCATGGCTGCGGGACGCACCACCGGTGACAAAAAGCGGTTCGCCGCTTTCTTTTGAAAATGTCCTGGAATGAAGGTACACGGCTGACAGGCTGGACTCTACCAGACCGGGATAGTCAGTAACCAGGCCGGATAGGGTATCGCCGGTTCTTACCAGATCATAACTGCCGGAAAGAGGAAAAGACTCATTATTGGGCTGCCATAAAACCAGGCATTCACCGGGTTTTGTGTGCTCAAGGGCTTTTTCGGCCGGTACGTAATCATTCTTTCCAAGCCCATAGAATATCCTGAGACTGTCCCATACCATGGCCCCGTTTGTCCGGCAGCCAAACATGAAAGGTCTCCCGATGCCGTCATACATGGCGCAGGCGGCACCGCTTGTATCCCGTACACTGCCGTCCGTACATGACATAATGACGAAACTGCTTCCGAGGCTAAGCAGGTCACCGTTTACCAGCACCATGGACTGCGGGTTATCGCCGGAGCCGGCGGCAATCGCGCATTGCGGACTGAAACCATATTTGTAGACAAAATAGGAGGCAATAGTCCCCATGATTGTATCAGGAGCGACGATGAGGGGAAGCTTGTCCCGTAAAGCCCTGACGCCTCCCGGCAGTCCGTTTGAAAGTATACGAATCAACTCCTCAGACCATTGTTTACGGTTATAGTCCATGAGACACATGCCGCAGGCGTTTCCGAAGTCAACCGGAGCTCTGGCGTCGCCCGTAAGAATGGACGGGACCAGGCTGCTGATAAGCTGGACTGTGCCGGTATTTTCATATTCCCGGGGGAATTGTTCGGCTGTCCTGCGCATGACGAGGCCGGTAAAGCGAAGCTGCGCATCCGATCCGGAAATATCTATCAATTTCTCTTTTCCGCCCAGGCATCTTATTAGAAACTCAGCCTGCTTTTTGGTATTTGAAGTCATCCAGACAGGCGCTTTACGGTACGACAGGCATCCATCCAGCAGCTTGACCAGGGAAGAAGTCTTAGAAATTTCCCGACGTAGTTCGGCAAATAGCGCAGGCGCTTTGCGATTCAGGTAAACGTGACCATGCTGCTGAGCGGACGTGTTGATAACGGCGATATCTTTCAGATCCAATATCTTTTTTGTATCGCTAAAAAGGCTGTCCAGCGCGGCGAAATACATCTCCGGAGGTTGGCCGGCTTCTCCCTTAGATGCAGGAGGAAGAATATAGTCCTGTCGGCGGATACCGAAACCATTGAGTCTGGCGTCTTTGACATAATCAAGGCAGTGTTCCAGCACAATATTCCGTGAATCGATATCCAGCACCACGGCAGAAATGCTCTGTGTACTCAGGTCCAGCCCCATCGATAGCTTTTTTTTGATCATAGTGTATCCTGGCTCAATGTTGGGATGGAATGATATTATTGTTGTAATTCGATGATTATTTTAACAGTATTCGGTCCGGGATTGACGGCATAATCGAATGCCCTGATACTCTCGGCAAACGTGTATTTATCGGTGATCAGCGGCTTTACGTCTATTTTTCCGGATTCCATAAGTGAAAGCGCACGGGGATAGATATTGGCGTACCTGAAGACTGTCTCGATGCGGGCCTCCTTTGCCTGCGCTGCGACAATATCGACCGGTACAGGCTCTACCGGCATACCGATAAAGACAACCCGTCCTCCGGGGCAGAGGTATTCGAATATACCGGATATGGCGCTCTCATTTCCGCTTGCCTCGAAGATAATGTCAGCTCCCCAACCCCCTGTTACGGAGAATGCCTCTTCCCGTAAATCCTGTTTCTCGATGTTGACAGGTATCATGCCATAGCCTGCTGCAATGTCCAGTTTCGGCTGGACGGTATCGGTGATGATCACCTTTGAACATCCTCCGGCCAGGGCAGCCAGACCTGTTACCAGGCCGATCGTACCGCAGCCGGTCACCAGGGCTATGTCACCGGGCCTCACATTCGCCTTCTTAACCGCCTGGAGACCGACCGAGAGGGGTTCAGCCATAGCCCCTTCGGCGTAACCGAGATTTTCGGGAAGCTTGAAGACAAATATACCCGGATGCACTACCGTTTCCCGCAGACATCCGTGTACCGGAGGGGTAGCCCAGAAGCGCACAGATGGATCAAGATTATAACAACCTTCCATCGTCGCCCGGCTGTGAAGGTCGGGGATACCCGGTTCCATGCAGACCCTGTCTCCGGCTTTTAAATGTTTGACATTGCTGCCTGTTTCCATTACCGTACCTGATGCCTCATGACCCAGGACCATGGGCTGTTTGACAATGAAATTGCCGATTTTGCCGTGCTGGTAGAAATGGACGTCACTGCCGCAGATTCCCACCGTATGTATCTTTATTCGTACATCCTCCGGTCCCGGGGTCTCCACAATGTTCCAGTCCGCCAGTTCGAGTTGTTTGACCTGCCGTAATACCAGGGCCTTCATTATTTACCCCCACATCATTATTTTTATATATCAACCTCAAATTGCCCTTCCAGAACAATGTCCGCCGCTGATCGGCCTACCATGACCTTAAATACACCCGGCTCGACCGTTTTTTCCATGTTCTTACCATAGAACGCAAGGTCTGTGGCCGGGAGGTTGAACTCGACGGTCCTTTTTTCTCCGGGTTGCAGATGGATGCGCCGGAAACCCTTCAGCTCCTTTACAGGCCTGGTGACGCTGGCTACGATATCATTGACATACAACTGGACAACCTCATCGCCGGAACGGTTCCCTGTATTCTTTACATCGGTACTTATCCGAACGCAGCCATCAGATGAAATATGTTCAGGTTTTATGCGGAGATTGCTGAAGCTGAAAGTGGTATAGCTCAGGCCGTATCCGAATTCAAAACGCGGCAGAACACTGCAATCCGCATAGTCGCCCCACAGCGAGGACTTCCTGCCGGACGGCTTATGGGCATAATAAACAGGCAACTGCCCCTCCTTTTCAGGAAAGGACACCGGCAGCTTGCCCCCGGGATTATATTCACCGAAAATAACATCCGCCACCGCCTGTCCTCCCTCCTCACCTGGCAGCCAGGCTTCGACGATGGCCGGTATCTTTTTAGCCAGCCAATTTAGAGTATAAGGCCTCCCGTTTATAAGAACCAGTATTATGGGAGTCCCTGTATCATATAACGCTTTTAAAAGTCTTTCCTGAACACCAGGAAGGCCGAGTTCAACCCGGTCTCTCATCTCGCCGCAGGTATATTCAGGAAGCATCCCGGATTTCCCGCCTGCTGCTACAATAGCCACATCAGCAGCCTTTACAGCTTCTATTGCTTCGGGTATTCCCTCCATAGAAACGCCGGTTACATCACATCCCCTGGCAAAAATGATTCTGGAATTCTTACCCGTCAATTTTTTCATCCCTTCCAGGATGCTTACAATAAAAGGATCTCCTTCCCTCGCGGCCATAGAGTGTTGGGCCTTCCAGGTAATTGTAAACGTCCCGCTGGCCCCATCTATTTCAAATTCATAGCCTGCTCCGGCGGGATAGGTGTAATCTCCCAGGAGATTTCTACAGTCGTCCGCACTAGGACCGATGACGGCAATAGTGCCGATATCTCTAGAAAGAGGCAACAGGTTGTTATCGTTTTTCAGCAGGACGATCGATTTTCTTGCTGCTTCAAGCGCCAGTGCTCTCTGTTCCCCTGTATCCAAAACAAGGGTTTTACATCCTGTTTCGACCAACGGATTATCAAACAGACCGAGCAGGAATTTCAATCGCAGTATCCTGGCAGCGGCCCGGTCTATCAGTTCATGCGGGATCGTTCCGTTTTCTATATTATGCTTTAATGACATGGAGTAACAGTTGCTCTCGGGCAACTCGACATCGATACCGGCAGCAAGGGCCAGAGCGGCTGCCTCGGTGCTTTCTTCACACACGCGGTGAAGGGTCGCGAGCTGGCTGATGGAAAAATAGTCAGATACGACCACACCTTCAAATCCCCATTCATCTCGCAGGATTTCGCTAAGCAGCCATTCAGAAGCTCCGCAGGGGATACCGTCTATCTCATGATAGGCATTCATCACGGAGAGTGCGCCCCCCTCCTTTATAGCCTTGAGGAAGGGGTAGAGATAGACTTCACGCAGCAGCCTGGGCGGGATATGCGAGGGGGCACAGTTCAGACCCCCTTCCGGAAGACCATGGCCTGCGAAGTGTTTAAGGGTGGATATTATTCCGCATCTGATATCATCTCCCTGGAGCCCTTTGACATAAGCTTTACCCATCTCCCCCACCAGGTAAGGGTCTTCTCCAAAGGTTTCTTCTATCCTTCCCCAGCGAGGGTCGCGGGCAATGTCAAGAACGGGAGCAAGTCCCTGATGAAAGCCGGCAGCCCTCATTTGCTGCCTGACGGTTCCCGTTATCCTGTTGATCAAATCCGTATCCCATGTGCTGGCAAGGCCGATATTCTGGGGAAAGATAGTGGCGCCTATGGCTCTCAAGCCATTCAAACACTCCTCGTGGATAATGGCCGGTATTCCCAGCCTGGTATTTTCAATCAAAAACCGCTGGATATCGTTATTAAGCGTGGCAAGCTTGTCGGGTGACAAGCCTGAGGATCTACCCGCTGCGCTGATATGTCCGATTCCATTGGGAATAGCAGATAATGCCCTTTCAGCGGAGAATCCTTCATTTTCCATCAAGCGGGAAGCGAAAACACCGCCAATCTGGGCCAGTTTTTCATCCAGGGTCATCCTGCCAAGAAGGTCAGAGACCCTGACATCAATTGTTGCAGATGAGTCGCGATAAGCCTCCATTGTTATACCCCCATTTCTCATAATTATTTTTTCTCTCTATAATCTAAATTCATGTTTGTGAAACCTGATGGATATAAAAATAAATCCCTGGTCGCAACTTCAGCCAGCGTGCTTCGATAGGAATTCAACCTTGTCATCTTACTTACGCTTTAACAGATTTTACTCCGTACGCATAAGATTAAGCAACATCGCTGTTACGCTGCCTGCCTGCGGAATTTTTCGGGAGTGTGTCCTTCTTTAGTCCACATATTAGTATATCTGCCTGAAACAAGATACTGAGAACATATTTTATTCTTTAAAGAAGCACATCAGATGAAAAACCTGCGGTCTTATGGTATGCAGAGGCGTATTATACTTATTGATCACGGGAAAGAACGAATTCCACCATATCGCCGTCATTTAGTTCCAGTGAGCTTCTAATATGAAAGGGACTGATTATCTCCACGTCGGTATGTACATCGGTTACCCAGGTAAAGAAGATAATGCAGGCAGGCGCTGTATCGTCTCCAGTGTGTCCGGAGACATTTCCGAGGTAGCATTACCGCGTCCCTTTTTGACCAGTCCGCGATAGACCGCTGTTTCAGTCAATTTCATTTTCCTTAAGTGAAGCGGTTACGGTCAGGCTGTAAGAAATAATACCACAGATTAGAGGGCGTTATACACCAAAGCCCCCTGAGTTTTTTGTGCTTAGAGGGCTTTTTCGGTTTTCAAAATAGGGCATCCATATGAAGACGGATGCCCTTGTATCAGGTTTACGTTGAGGTCTCTACAGGGGCTTCACGGGTATGCATATATCAACCACACATTTGCCCTCGGGATGGTCTTTCGGGTCGTTTAGATATAGCTCGAAGCAGGGGCCGTCATCAGGTTGATAGCCGCTTTCCGGCAGCCAGCCGCCGTAGACGGCGTTCCAGGCATCACTGTACTGGTCTGTATTGATCTCAAAATGGGCTGCCGCGTATTTACCGGCCGGAATAACCGCCTTGCCTATTTCCCCGTCTACCATGGTTTCCGGGGGGACGGTGAGGCAAACATCGGTTCTCAGTTTTTTTTCGTCGGTGATCTCGGGATTGTCATGATAAAGCGCGATGAATCTGGCGTCAGGCCGGTTTAAAAGCCCGCGGGGACCTGCCCAGGTACATAGCCTGTTAAACAGTTTTCCGAATAAATCGGCATCTCCGGCATACGGGCCGATATGCCGGAGATAGGCCACATGCATTTCCGGTATCTCCCTGATTTCAACATCGGCAACCAGTTTGTTATTGTTTTCCATTTCTACCCTCCATAATTGTTTTCTCATACTGATACTATAGGACGACTGGAGGTTGAAGTCTTTACAGTGGTTGCCGTTCAATTGACGTATGTTGCTATTCGTTTTACCGGTATTGTCATCTTTCAGATATCCGCCCGCCCGCCAGTCGCTGGCGCTCATTCCGAAATATTCCTTGAACTTTCTGGCGAATACTGAAGCACCGGAAAAACCGCAGTCAAGGGCTATGCCGGTGATGCTGTTCCTGGGATTCTGAACCAGCATCGAAGCGGCTTTTTCAACGCGTATGCGCTGTATGAAACCATTGATGGTTTCACCGGTCAGGGCGCTGAAAATCCTGTGAAAATGGAAAGGGGAAAATCCGGCAATACCGGCCAGCTCATTTAAAGATAGCTCCCGGTCTATATTGTTTTCGATGAAGTCCATCACGCGGTTGACACGCGCGAAGTATTCTTCCCGCAGGTATTTTTTTCTGTTGTTGCCCGGTATTCCCATAAGACAGATTATAAACGG
The DNA here is from genome assembly GCA_016926695.1 of Dehalococcoidales bacterium. Next base: position 16,549 of record JAFGOB010000162.1, read on the forward strand.
GACTGCGGCTTTACTCAACATTATTAAAAGGAATCGTAAAGACAGGGGAAGAAACGGCGATCAGGCATCATCCCGGAAGAGCCAGGTACTTAAATAACGCTCTCCCGAATCCGGCAGTATAGCGACGATCAGTTTGCCTTTGTTATCGGGCCTCCCGGCTATCTCCAGGGCTGCCCAGGTGGCCGCACCTGAGGAGATCCCCGCCAGTATCCCCTCCTCTCTGGCTAAACGCCGTGCCGTATTTCCCGCATTTTCATCGGAAACCCGCATAACCTCGTCGATTAGCTCTTTTTTCAGTACACCGGGTATAAAACCCGCACCAATGCCCTGTATTTTATGTGGACCGGCCTGGCCGCCGGAAAGAACAGGTGAACCGGCAGGCTCTACGGCTATGGCTTTAAGTCCCGGTTTCTTTTGTTTGAGTCCTTCGGAAAGACCTGTAATGGTACCTCCCGTACCGACTCCCGCCACCAGGATGTCCACTTTCCCATCGGTATCGCGCCAGATCTCTTCAGCGGTTACCAGGCGGTGTATTTCCGGATTGGACTCATTATTGAACTGTTGGGGGATAAAGCAGTCCGGATTGGATGCCGCTATCTCTTCCGCCTTTTTGATAGCTCCCGTCATTCCTTCTGCTCCCGGAGTAAGCACCACCTGCGCGCCCAGGGCGGAAAGAAGCTGCCTTCTCTCAAGGGACATAGTATCCGGCATGGTCAAAATCAGCTTATAGCCCCGGGCTGCCGCCACGAAAGCCAGTGCTATACCGGTATTGCCGGAGGTAGGTTCCACAATGAGGGTATCTTTGGTGATAAGCCCCTGTTCTTCCGCCGATGCGATCATGGCCGCGCCGATGCGGTCTTTGACACTGTGGAGAGGATTAAAGGACTCCAGCTTAACGGCTATTTCGGCGCAGGTGCCATGTGCAATTCTGTTCAACCTGACCAGGGGAGTATTGCCGATGGTTTCGGTGATATCCCCGGCGATACCCCGGGTAAGAACGGACAGTTCGATATTCCTGTATCTGATTTTATTTTTGTTATTGTCTTTATTTTGCATGTACTTTATTAGGTTGTTTTTATCGGTTTATTATCCGGAATAAATCAAGAATAGAATAAGACTATCATGAAGAGACAAGGATCTGGTTTTGAACGTACCATAGCCTCAATATACAGTCAAGCGCCTTACGGTATTATTATAGCAAACATCATCTATAATATATTGACTTCGACAAGGTGTGTCGAGTAAGATTCGCATATCGCTACAGGAGAAAATCATTGTGCTGAGGGCCGGTTTGAAAAGATCAAGGCAAGAGCGCCATGGATAAGGGGCGTTATATATTTAAGGAGGTTTTTTATGAATACGGAGGAGATGGAAGCCAGGATCAAAACTCTCGAGCAACAGCTCAGGACGGTAATGGATATTCAGGAAATAGAAAGACTTCAGCGTATATACGGCTATTACCTGGAGCACTGGATGGCGGATGAGATAATCGACCTTTTTTCAGACGGACCGGATGCGGGACTGGAGTGGCCTGAGGGTGCTTACAAAGGGAAGGAAGGAGTCAGGAGATACTTTTCGAGTATGGAAAAACCGGACCCCGAGTTCCTGCACCAGTTGATGCAGCTTTCTCCGGTTATAGATGTTTCTCCCGACGGGAAAACAGCCAGGGGCAGATGGTACAGCTTTGGCGGTGTATCCGTACCCAGGGGTGGGGGTGTCGGCCAGTCTTTTATCAGCGGTACATACGAAAATGCGTATGTGAAAGAAAACGGCAAATGGAAAATACAGCGCATAAGATGGCATATGAATTTCAGCGCCAAACCGGGGGAAGGCTGGGTCAAGCCGGAGAGGGTTGCTGCTATGGACCCCAATGCGGAATTTGAAGGACCGAAGCCGGATGTTCCAGATACGCGTTTCGCACTGGCGTATCCATCAGGGCATATCTTTCCCTTCCATTTCAATCACCCGGTTACGGGAAAGAAGACCAGCGAAGAGCAAAAGAACGAAACGATGAAGAAGCTAAGCTCGGGGAAATAAAGCTAACCAAAGAACGGGGCGGATAAAAGCCGGTTTCCGCCCTTTCTGATTTTTGAGGTAAACGACAGCATTTAATTTGTGGCTTGCTCTTCAATGAGGGAAGTGTCGTTCAGGTCTGCGGTCACGTTGATGGTTTCCTGTATACTATGAATCAGCGGGGGCAGGCTCCCACCACATCACGAACGATCTGGTCTCACGCCTGAAGGTTACTCCCCCGTTCTGATTTACAGTCAGCCATTTGTCTACGTTTTGCCTGAAAACGGGAGGAATATCACCCGTGACTTCGCGCAGCTTCCACAGCTCTCTGTAAGCTTCCTCACGGTTCAGGAAATCCCGGGTAAAACCATCCGTCACTATTCTGACATTCGGATCGTACCCGGCGTCATAAATGATGTTGTAGGTAATATTATAGCCGAGGCTGCGGTCCATGCGCATGGGAGGCATCCTGCGGGTTTCCTCTACTCCTTTAAACAGGTCGCCGATAACCGTTGGAATATTGGGGGCATTGGCCCAGGCAATCACCACCGCGAACTTGCGGGCAAAGCTGCTCATTTTCTTGATGTCCGTCATACCAGGTGAGCGGGAGGCTATCACGATATCGTGCTTTTCCAGGTTTTCGCCCGGGACCGCCTTTTCCCAGTCCAGCAGCAGGGGCTTAAGATTTTTAACCCCCGCCTCTTCGGCATTCTGACGACAATGTGCCAGCATCTTTTCCGAGCTGTCCAGCGAGGTTACGCTTTTAGCCCGCCTGGCCATGGGTACGGAGATCCTGCCGGGTCCGCAGCCGATATCCAGCACCGTGTCGTCTGAGGTAGTCTCGAAAGCATTGATCTGGTTTAAAGTGTATATGTTTTCCATTTTTGCCATACGGTTATACATATCAGCGCTTTTATCCCAGATATTGCCCTTGTCTTTTGACTGAGGTCCGGGCGGCATAGCCAGTTTTCTTATTTCTTCCCAGTTGATAAGAGGACTCATATTTGTAAATTCTCCTTCTTATGCGTAAAATCACGCTGAATAAACAATCACAAGCAGGACCGGAACCGGACGGTCACAGGGCGAATAGCGTTTGTTATAATAGTTCATTCTTCATTATTGCATTATCGGCTTCCGCCGTACACAGCTAAAAGACAGCAAAAACGGTCAAGCTCCATTTTATTTTTCAGTGATATACTTGGTCAAGGGGGTGAGTCATTGGAAAACTGGGAAAAAGTAAGCGCTGTCAGGAGAATGCTGGACTATATCGAACAGCACATAAACGAGCCGGTAACACTATATGATTTATCCCAGGCAGCGGGCTATTCTCCCTGGCACTCTGATCGTTTGTTTAAAGAAATCACCGGCCGGTCTCCGTTCGAGTTTATCAGGGCGATTCGCCTGTCCCGGGCAGCCGAAAGACTGAAAGACAAGAACTGCCGGATTGTTGACGTGGCTTTTGATTTCGTCTTTCGATCGCATGAGGGTTTTTCCAGGGCTTTTTCCAGGCAGTTCGGTATAAGCCCTCATCAGTTCCGTAAAAACAAGATGGAGGTTGATATGTTTTCTTCCGAACACGCCCGTGACTATTACCTCAATATTCAAAAAGGAGAAGAAATGATGACTAAAAACAGCGCTATAAATACTGTATTCGTGCAGGTTGTTGACCGTTCTGCCAGAAAATTAATTCTCAAACGCGGTACTAAAGCCAGTGACTACTTTGCCTATTGCGAAGAAGTAGGATGTGAAATTTGGAATATCCTTTCAGGTATAAAAGAAGCCCTGTATGAGCCTATTGGCATGTGGCTGCCGGAAAACCTGAGACCTGCCGGGACATCGGTATATGCCATGGGAGTTGAGGTCCCGGCAGGCTATTGCGGTCCGATTCCCGAAGGTTACGATATAATTGATTTGAAACCGTGTAAAATGATGATTTTCCAGGGTCAGCCTTACCCGGAGGAAAAATTCCAGGAAGCAATCGGTGAGCTATGGGAAGTAATGAAGACCTATAATCCTGAAATATACGGTTTTGCCTGGGCGGATGATGCCGGACCCCGGTTTCAGCTTGAGCCCAGGGGTTATCGCGGGTATATAGAGGGAAGGCCTGTCAGGCAAATTAGTCCTCAGTAATGGAAACAGCCGGGAGACCATGAGCCCGCGGTTTCCCGGCTTTAGTGTAACTACATATCAAATACAAGCCCTCATATTTCTATCTGGAGAGGGTGAATATTTCTGCTGCATCCCTCTAGGCCGTTTGTTCCGGTAAATTCGTTCCTGAATATTTGGAAGTCATAAAGGCCTCGATACAATAAAACGGTTTGCCGACCCGGGCATAGTTGAGAGGACAGTGATAAACCCCGGGCGGTATGGTGACGATAGTGGGACTCGAAATAACGTGTTTTTCGCGTTCAGGCCCGAAGGTGAACTCGATATCGGCATCGAACTCCTTCATGTCCAGCGGGTTTGATCCGAAAAAGATGAAAAATTCGGTGAAAGCATGCTTGTGAGTCGGCTCATGAAACATGTAAGGTTTCTTTATTGCCGTAAGAGCCAGGGTCATTCTTGATGCCGCCGGAACAAGGAACTCGGGCACCATGGAAAGCCCCATACCCTCACCGCCCCATTTATTTACTTTCACGGCCCCTTTAGTGAAGAAGCGGTTATAGTCAGGCTCATCGATCCTTATTTCGCTGAGGTCTTCTCCCAGGTCCACACCCGAATATTTGGATGTCAGGAAAGCTTCAATACAATAAAACGGTTTACCGACTTTGGCATAGTTAAGCGGACAATGATATACCCCTGGAGGCGCAACCACGATGGTAGGTTCGGAGATAACATGCTTTTCATGTTCCGCCCCGAATGAGAACTCCGCCTCGCCGTCGAATTCATGCATATCATAGGGATTCGATCCGAAAAAGAAAAAGAATTCGGAGAACATGTGTTTATGAGTAGGTTCGTGGAACATATAAGGTTTTCTGATGACCGAAATGCCCAGGTTCATTTTTGCAACCGGCGGAATAATATCCGGCGGCACCGCCGCCAGTCCTATCGCTTCTCCACCCCATTTGTTTTCCTTGACTACGTCTCTGGTAAAATACTTTTCGTAGATCGGTTCAGCCATTTATCGTCCTCCTTTCTATATTCTGTTAAACATTCTGTCTACGGACATCCGGAACAATTTGAATTTTCTATTGCATTGACCGGGTTGTTAGAGAGCCTTTATCAGAGAAAAGGCTTTTATCTGAGATCAAGCTATGTCAGCAATAGATAGAGCAACCCGTATACGAATATGCCCTATTATACACCACCTGGAAAAAACAAAAAATCATTTAACGGCTTTAACCAGCAAATAGGGCGGGCGGCGTTTTGCTTCCGCCAGATTAGGCCAGTTTTTTTCCTCTTCCTGGGAGGCTACAGGCTCCATGATCCTTTTAATGCTGAATCCTGCACCGATACATGCATTAATGATGCCGGAGATAGTCCTGTGGTACTTGATTACGCCTTTTACGAACCAGTGGCTTTCACGTTTCCCTTCGCTGCTGTAACAGTCCACAGGCCAGCAGACCTTGTTTCCGGATGTGTCTTTTATCCAGCCGTGATGGATACCCTGGGCGCAGGTTATAAGGGGATGCTCGATAGAAAAGAGAAGCATACCCGGAGTTTTAAGCCAGGAATATATATTTCGGAACAGAGCCGGCAGGTCCGCAACGTAGTGGAAGGCCAGGGAGCTTACCGCCAGATCAAACATTCCGGGACTGAATTCCAGGTCTTCCATGGGGCTATTCAGAAAGGTGATTCCATCCGGAAGGTCTTTTTTTGCCAGCTTGATCATGTTAATGGATATGTCCACTCCGATAACTGTTTCGGCGCCGAGGGCTTTGATGCTGCGGCTGAGATCTCCTGCTCCGCATCCCAGGTCCAGTACACTGAAATCCCTGACCTCCGGTAAAAGTGAGAGCATACTGAGCCGCTCAAGGATTTCATTAAATCCCTGTTGCTTTTCCCTCATTCGCTGATAGCCCCTGAAAAACCCGGGTTGGTCGTAAATATTTTGTTTCACACTTGCTCCGCTATCTGGTGTGAGTCCCGAAGCCGATGCTTCTCCTGGGGATATCTTTGGGGTACTCGAATTTCATGGCTGCAATCAAAGCCACCTGGCGTCCGAGGTCGCGAGTGGATTTCATGCATTGTTCCATCTGCTTGAGGTCCGAGACGGGATAGGCCGCTACGAAATGGGCGGGCAGCATCTGGCGGGAAACTATATAAAAATAGATATCCTTCAAGGCGTCCACGATACCCAGACTGCCGGCGGTCACTATTACTCCTCCCACCTTGTTGGCCAGGCTTTTTCCGGGAGTATTTAATGCAATAGAACGATCGATGATGGTTTTAGTCTGAGAGGACATACCGTAAAAATAGATAGGAGCGCCGAAAATGATGCCGTCTGCGGCCAGCATTTTCTCCTGAAGTCCGGCCATATCGTCTTTAATGGGGCACTCTTTTCCGTTTGCGCATTTCCAGCAGCCTTCACAGGGCTTAAGATCTTTTCCAGCCACGCTGTAAAGCTCAATTTCGGCTCCTTCCTGTTGCGCTCCCTGGAGCGCCTCATTTAGTAATAGCATGGTGTTGCCTTCTTTCCTGGGACTGCACGACAAACCGAGTATTTTCATTTTGTCCTCCTGTCACTTATCTAAAATTACATAAAAATGCAAAATATTAATCGACAGTTAATATTATAAAAGTACCGTTCCAACTTTTATAGAATAAACTGCGACTCTGAAGAAAGAGATTTAATTAATAGTTCGGTTTCTTCCTCCTGTCCGGGAGAGCCTTCAACATTCAGCCATATACCGCCTTCAGCTCCCGAGATTCCGCCGGCCGCCAGCATTTCGGCCTTTACACCGGTCAATATCGCCAGGGCCTCAATCTCCGTAACAACCTCTCCCGGAACGGGCAGCAGACGGTAGCCTTTTGCCCCGGGTGAATTGACCTTGCACGCCATCTGATCAAGATCTCCTGTAATGCGTTTTTCCAGTCCTACCGGTATCAGCAGGCGTACCCTGCGTCCGATGACAGCCGGCAGGGCGGTGGTTATGGTGCCGCCCCCGGTATTTCCGACTAATACAGCGGCACGCCTGTGGACCGGGTCCAGGGCATTGGCGCCCTTGATGATGACGTCACCCTCATTCAGGTCCGGCGCCACGTCGTCTATGGTCATGCCCTTTAACCAGGACCCGTCTTTGATAATGACATCACCCGGAAATCCTTTTTCATCGGCCAGTCTGCCGGCGTCGGTTACTTTATAATTGGGCGGAAGATTGATTCCTCGGAAGAAGCGGCTGCGCGAAAAAGCCTCGCTGATGCCGGCGATCTTGAATATCTCTTCGGCCACATATCCGTTGGTCGTACCGGCTACTATTACGATGGTACCTTTTGGCAGCGCGCAGGTAACGGCCGGGTGCTTTGCCACGGCTTTTCCCAGCAGCCTTTTTCCCATGGCTACGGTTAGCAGGAACTGTTTCATGTTGTCACCTCGCGGTAAGTATTTCTCAACGGGATTATCCCTATTATTTCACAAATGGAATCAAGAACCAATAGTCTCCCAAAGATGAACAAACAGAGACCGGCAGGCTTCTCGTACAGATGCCTGCCGGTCGGGACTATGATATTCGGGTATTATTTTTCGGCCAGGGCGGCCTTAACCTTTTCAGGCGTAGCGGGAAGATCGAAAATCCTTACACCGCAGGCGTTGTAGATGGCGTTGATCACCGCCGGGGCAGTAGATACCATTGTCATCTCACCGATGCCGGTGGCGCCCAGCGGGCCGTTGGGCCGCGGGTTCTGGAGTGGGATCAATTCCATGTCCACCGACGTATCGATGGTGGGGAATTTGATGGTGATCCAGTCCTTGCTTTTACCCGGAATATATTCTTCCCTGAGGGCATAGCCGATACCCTGGTCCATACCGCCTTCAATCTGGCCTTCCAGGTTTTGAGGATGAATGATTACACCGGAATCAACGGCGGTAGTCATCTTAATTACCCTGGTTGCGCCGGTCTCGGTATTGACCTCTACCTCGGCCATCTGTATATTCTGGACCTCTGACAGGAAAGCAGCACCCTGCCCGGTCTTGGGATCAAGATGGTCAGTTCCGGGATTCTTCTTAATGCCTTCATAGCGGGTAGCCTTTCCGGCCTTCTTCAGTCCTTCATAGGTCTTTGACCCGGCTTCATCCATGGCTTTCTTGAGCTGTTCTACCGCTTTAACCGTAGCTCCGCCGCCCATGAAGGTCATGCGGGAAGCCGCTGCCGGTCCCATATAGACGGTTTTGTCCGTATCACGGGTATACAGCCTGATCCTGTCCTGGGGTACATCCAGCACGTGAGCGGCAATCTGTGTCAGCATGGAGTCATTGCCTTCTCCCGGATCGGCGATAGCCGCGTAAATGGTGATCTTGTCATCGGGGTCGATTTCCGCCTGGACGATTCCTTCATCGGCCGTTTCGCCGATGCCGAAAGAAAAGGCGCCGATGCCAACCCCGCGTTTAACCGGTCCGCCCTTGCTGTTAAACTCCCGGGCGTCTTTCCTGGCCTTCTCCCAGTGAGGCTTGATGGCATCGCAAACTTCAGGGAACGTCCAGATTTCGGGAGCTATTCCCACGGACTTGGTCTGGCCGGGTTTCAGCGAGTTCATCTTGCGGAACTCAAGTTTGTCGATATTCAGCTTTTCAGCCAGCATATCCATCATCGATTCCATGGCGAAGGCGGCCTGTGGCGGTCCTGCCCCCCTGGCAGCCCCGCCGAAGCCCTGGTTGGTATATACCAGTTTACCCATAACATTGACATTGGGAATATTATATGATCCGGAGAACATCAGCAGTGCGCGGGTCAGAGGAATGAAACCCAGGGCAAAATAGGCGCCCTTGTTGAAGGTCAATTCACTGGTGTAAGCCGTCAGATGTCCCTCTTTATCAGCCCCGATTTTAACCTTGTGATGTGTGCCGTGCCTCTTGGAGCTGATCCAGAACGATTCCTCCAGGCTGGGTATGTAGCGGATGGGACGTTTGAAATGAAGGGCGGCTGCTGCGGTGAGAGCTTCGGACGATATGGAGGCCTTGATGCCGAATTGCCCGCCTACGAAGGGCTCTTTGTAGCGTACGTTTTTCCATCCAACGGCTTCTCCAACCTGTCCGGCATGGGCATGTATCATGATGCTGCGCCCGTATATCACCAGTTGAGCGTTTTCTCCCTCTCCGTCAAGATAAGCCAGACATACTTCAGGCTCCAGGGGAGATTGATGCACCATCTGGGTGGAAAATTCGCCTTCCACAACGTAAGCTGACTCCGACAGCGCTTTATCAGCGTCTCCCTTGATCTGCGGCTGGGTGAAGCAGAGATTAGGCGCATGCTTGTGAATCTGTACCGCACCCGGGTCCAGCGCATCCTCGATATTAAGCATGGTTGGCAACACTTCATATTCCACCTTGACTGCCGCTGCGGCTTTCCTGGCCTGATCCCTGGTTTCCGCGGCCACGATGGCGATCGGATCGCCATAGGTGCGGACAACATCTTCGCAAAGGACCGGCTGGTCGGGCATTATCACCCTGACGCGGTTGGTACCTTTGATATCTTCCGCCTTCATCACGCCGGCAACGCCCGGCATACTCAGGGCAGCGGAAGCGTCTATGGATTTGATTTTGGCATGATGATGAGCGCTGTGGACTACAGCCATTTCCAGTGCCTTGGGAAGCTGTATGTCGGCGCCGAACTGGGCTACGCCGCAGGCCTTGATCATAGCGGAAGGTCTTTCATGGGACTCTCCCAGCATCTTTTTCTTGTTCAGTTTCCCTCGGATTGCCTCAGGAGTGCTCTCATTACGTAAAAATTTGGCGGACAGAAGGACTGCGTCTATGATTTTCCTGTATCCGGTACACCTGCACAGATTACGCGTCAGTGCTTTTTTGATCTCGGTTAGTCCTGGATTGGGATTCTGGTCGAGCAGCGCTTTAGTCGCCATGATCATGCCGGGTGTGCAAAAGCCGCACTGCACTGCGCCGGCCAGGACGAAAGCCTCCTGGATTAAATGAGGATTTTCAGGAGTGCCCAGGCCTTCCACGGTAATAATATTGGCGCCGTCCAAGTCCGCCAGTTTCCTGAGACAGGAACGTACAGCTTTGCCATCGACGATTACGGTGCAGGCGCCGCACTGACCTTTACGGTCGCAGGACTGTTTTGCGCCCGTAAGCCGAAGGTCCTGGCGCAGGTAATCAAGCAAGACCTGGTCGGGGCCGGCTTCTACCTGGTGTTTTACGCCATTCACGGTTAGGGTTACCTTGCTCACATTTCTTCCTCCTTTTTGTATATTAGCCTTGGATTGTTCTGCCTGAACGGTTCTTAAATCGTATCTGTGTTTTGTAAGTATTATAAATCATAATACATTTCCGTCAAAATGATATATAGCATTTCCGGATCATCGTTCCGGAAATAATATCTATCTGGAGTCTTCTGCCGGGCCGCCGGAGGCTACGGTCGTTGTTCTTTGAATCTGTAATATCCGGTGGTAGTGGTGAATTTAACAAAGAGGACTGCGGAGATATAACCCGGCTAGCCGGTACCCGGGCCTGTTTCTTTATATCTTTTTATACCGGTATGCAGCAACTCCAGCAGGCCCCTGGCTTTTTTACCCAGTTCATCGCTGGGACAGCCCAATACCCGGTAAAAGTCATTTTCACTGATAGCCTGAACCTCCTCTAAATTTTTACCCTTGATCAAATTACAGAGGATTTCAACTGCCACGTTGGCGGCAGGATCGCAGGTGCATAAATACATGGCGTTTTCAACTGTCCCGTTTTTTATATCAATGTAAAGATTGATATAGTTGTTGCTGGCCTGGCTGCAGATCTGGATTTTTTCACCGATGGAATCAAGAAAGATAGACGGATGGTCCAGGGAACCGACATTCGCATAGTCAGACCTGAGTAGCCTGCGATAGAATTTGGTAACTGCTTCGTCCACAGATATCAGTCCTTATTATGGGCATTATTTTATCAATTTCCGTAATCTAATGCAATATGATTTTACATATATAAAACCGATACAGTACAGGTAACAACCAATCATGACAGTCCTGTGCCATTATCAGCTTGAGGGGAGAGGAAATAGAGGGCGGACACGGAGGTCCGCCCGTACGAGAGGAAGAAGGCGCAATCGGCACAATTTCATAGTAGATCAAGGTAGCCGGGGATAAAAGTATAAGGCCGGATACCATACCTTGATTTCGACCAGTACCCGGCCTTTCAGTTCGGAAAGATGCTATGCTGGATCACTCTTGTCCAAAAAACGGTTTTGTTTCGAATTCTGTTCAAGCATGATAACTTTTAATCAACCTGGTTTTCGATGTATTCAGGTTATTCATCAAACACCCATTATGCACCCCCTTTATCCCCCAGTTTTGGGGGATTTTTGTTATGGGGATCTTCCCCATGCCCCTGCCAGAAAGTATTCTGGACTTCTTGTCA
>JAFGOB010000163.1 GCA_016926695.1 Dehalococcoidales bacterium
TATATCCGGAATAGTGGCTCTCAAAACGCCGGAAGCCTGGCTCTCTAAGACCGGAACCGTGGCGCAATGTATCCCGGATTATTCACTCCTCTCATAATGTTCCGGTCCTATCCTGTTAATTAAAGCCCGTTAACCAACTAATGTTTAGTACCGTACGATTGCCTGTCTTTTGTGTTTAATAACTATAAAGGCGCCTATTCCCGCAAGACCCAGCCCCAGCAGGGCGCCTGCCGGCAGCTCCGGCACAGGCGGAAGTGTCGACTGTATATCAAGTGCGAATATCAGGGCCGCCGGGTTTTTCTGACTGTAAGGGTCGGCCATGTAGGGAGGTGGAGTATTGTTTTCCTCACCGGACTCCTCAACCAGGGGATAGTATTCATTGCCAACTGTTATAGTTATGGTGTTCGTTCCTTCAACCAGGTACTTTGCAAGATTTGGATAATGGCCTACCGTCTGCCAGCCATTCGACGCTACAGAGCCCTCGTGCAGATCGGATATTTCCCAATCGTCCACTTTAGCCGTGGCTGAACGCCCTACGGGGTCGACGTTAATCCAGACCTCATAGCAGTTATCAGCCGCGATATGCAGAGTGGCGTATTCCGGACTTCCTGATACGGTGAATGTCTTCTGAAAAACAACCACCCGCCCGTTCGAGGAGGCATTGTCATCGTAAAGGGCATGTCCCGGACCATATTCTACAGGGTCCTCGGCACGTTCAGTCTCCCAGATCCAATCGGCGGTGGGATAGTACTGATAGAAGTAATTGCCTGTTCCTTCATCCCAGGTTGAATCCTCGGTCTCCGGAGGTTCAGAGGGATAATCCGTCGGGCACGGATCAGGCTCGGCCGCGAATACGGCGTTCATAGGCGAAACGGTAAAATCTACGTAGTTTGTCGGGCCGCCCGCCTTATTGTAGATCCCGATGATTTCCACGCTGTCATCGCTGGTAACGAGCAGGGAACTTGTATCCGCCATCACCGGTATTGCGGCAAGCAGGGAAACACTCAGGGTCAGAACCAGCAAGATCAAGATGTGTAGTGTTTTTTTCATATGGATATTCCTCCTTGGCTCAATTACGTCTTTTGTTATTTTCAAGATCTGTTCCCGTAAAATAGAAAAACCGACCCGTCAAGGCCGGTTTCACTATTAGCTCCTTTTCATCCAAGTGACCATATAAAGATGAAAATTCACAGCTTCGCTTGTTTCCTATGAATATTCGTTACTTACTACGCCGCCGCACACTCCTTCTGGAATCGACCGATAAAATAGAACCGCCTTCTTTTCGCATACTGTGGGAATAGCTTAGCATTGAGCGGTAAAATAAAGATGACAAAAAAGGCCTGAGGGGTAAATAAAGCATAAAATATCGTTAAAAACAGGTAAATAAGTTGTTACAAAATAGATATTTCTTTAAAAACCGGTGTTTGAGAATTCCCGGTTCAGGTTTCATCTCTTGCTCTGACTTCTCGGTGTGTAGTTATGTACTTGGGAAGATTAAATTTGTTTTTAGTTTAAAGCTCAAGCTGTTATTCTTATTTTGCTTTATTTTCAGCGGTTATTTGTAATAGTCTCTTTTTCAGGAAAGGAAGGTCTTCCTGGACTGTTTTCCAGGTTAGTTCCAGATCTACTCCAAAGTATTCGTAAATCAATATATCCCTCATGCCTACAATTTCCCTCCAGGGAACATCGGGATTGTCTTTCCTGTAACTATTTGGGATGTTTTTGGTTGCTTCTCCAATAATTTCCAAACGACGCATCACTGCATCCTGAACCTGCCGTGATTTAAGAAAATCTTCTTTAGATACCTGCATAGTATAGCTTTCTATGAGTGAGATGCTTTCCAAAATATGTATGATAAAGGTATTGAGATCCTTCTTCAAAGAACATAGATCTCCTGCTTTTGAACTCTTTCACGGATAAGAGGATGCAGCGCACGGAAAGTCAGAACATCTACTTTCCGATCTATTTTTTTCTCTAAATCCAGTTTCAGGGAAACTAAATCCAGAAGGCTCTTTTCTCCGGAAAACTCTACCATGAGATCTAAATCGCTTGACTTGTTGGCAGTACCTGCCGCGATAGACCCAAAAATGGAAGCTCTGGAAACCTGGTGTTTCTGTAAAATTGGGATTAGCTGCACTTTCAGGTCTTCAATATTTAATTTTGTTTTTCTTTTTGTAACCAATTTAATGACTGCCTTACTTCATGTGGTTAATTTGTCTTTTGCACATCGGCAACAATTACTTTATCACGTTTGGCAGTTTAATCCAATTTCCTGTTCATTTTCACACATGGCTTTACGACAAAAAGATCCATTAATTTTTTTCGTTTCTAGAGGTGTCATACTGGATACCGACATTTCCTGCTCTCCCTATCGGGGACGGCAACCAGCAGTTGCCGCTGCATCCTCAGGGTGGGGTGGATTTTAGTCTTTAAACCTTTTTGCACTTAAGTCACACCTGGCTGCGCGGCCGGTACTGGATAGCTTCGGCCAGGTGATTGGACCTGATCAGTTCGCAGCCTTCCAGGTCAGCGATAGTACGGGAAAGCTTGAGTATGCGGTGAAAGGCCCTGGCCGAAAGATACAACTGCTTCATGGCAGCTTTAATCAGCCCCTGAGCCGCATCATCCATCCGGCAGTACTCCCTTACCTCGGCAGGGGTCATTTCCGAGTTGCATCCCGTCCTGGTCTCGTTAAAGCGCCGGCGCTGTACCTCACGGGCGGACTCCACCCTGGCCCTTACCTTTTCGGACTTTTCTCCCGGCCTGTCGTCCGCCAGCTTTTCATATTCCACATGCGGCACTTCCACGAAAATATCCACGCGGTCGGCAAAAGGCCCGCTGATGCGGTGCTGGTATCGCGCCACCAGACCGGGAGAACAGGTACAAGGTCTGTAAGGATCGCCGTAATAGCCGCAGGGACAGGGATTCATGGCGCCCACCATCATGAAATTGGCGGGATAGGTGACCGAGCCCTGGGCGCGGGAGATGGTCACTACCTTGTCTTCCAGGGGCTGCCTCAATACCTCCAGGACGGCGTGTCCGAACTCGGGCAGCTCATCCAGGAAAAGCACACCGTGATGGCTCAGGCTTATTTCCCCCGGCCGGGGCCACTGTCCTCCCCCTACCAGCCCGGCGTTGCTGATGGTATGATGAGGAGAACGGAAAGGCCTCTGCCGGATCAACGGCGTGTCCGCCGGCAGCAGCCCGCTGACACTGTATATCCTGGTTATGTCAAGCGCTTCTTCAGAAGTCAGAGAAGGCAGGATTCCGGGCAATGCCCGGGCCAGCAGGGTCTTGCCGCTGCCTGGAGGTCCGCACATAACAATGTTATGCGCCCCGGCTGCCGCTACCTCCATGGCCCGCTTGACATGCTCCTGCCCCTTTATCTCCGACAGATCGGTGCACGGCGCTATGGCAGCAGCCGCAGTATCGTCCTCAGAGGGCTTATATTCAGGCGACGGGATTTCTCCCCTCAAATATCCGGCCAGCACGGCCAGCGAATCGAAGGGCAATACCCTGGTACCCTCTACCAGCGCCGCCTCACGGGCATCCGCCGAAGGCACCACAATATCCCTGAATCCCTGCTCGCATGCCAGCCCTACCATGGGCAGCATTCCGCTGGTATGCCTTAACATCCCGTCCAGCGAAAGCTCTCCCAGGAAAACCGTTTTCGACACCTCAGCAGTTAACTGCTCGGTAGCCAGCAGTATCCCCACCGCGATCGCCAGGTCGTAGGCCGGCCCTTCTTTCTTGAGGTCGGCAGGAGCCAGGTTGACGGTAACACGTTTCATGGGAAAATCAAAACCTGAGTTGCGTATGGCTCCCCGGACCCGCTCACGGGCTTCCTGGACGGCTTCATCCGGTAGCCCTACCATGAAAAACTTGGGCAAGCCGGGAGAGATGTCTACCTCCACCTGTACCATGTACCCCTCCAGCCCCACCACCGCACAGCTATTTACTTTGGCTAACATAGATTTAATCTTAGCGTGCACAAGATAATGTGTCAATCAGGTTTTTCAAACCTTATAAAATAACAGGAAAATTAATTTTAAACACTATATTTTAGTCCGGAGAAACAAAATTGTCTACACCGGTCTGAGAGAGCCGCAGTTCCGGTTAGTATAGAGCCAATGTTCCGGAACTGCGGGAACCATCCTTCCGGAGGTGA
>JAFGOB010000164.1 GCA_016926695.1 Dehalococcoidales bacterium
GCCTTAAACCGGCAGCTTATCTGGAAGATGCTGGGCGCAGACACTCCGCTGGAAGCTAACAAGTGGGACTCCAAACTGGGTTACTGGACATTTAAACAGTCCGATATGGTGGAGGGCGTGCAGTCATTCCTGGAAAAAAGGCCGCCCAATTTCAAAATGAAACCCAGCACTGACCTGCCCGACTTCGTGCCGTGGTTCGATGACAAATAAATTACAGGAGATCTTTACCTCAGGAGATGTTATACCAGTATCTTCTTTTTCAGCTTCGGATTGGCGCTATAGAACCCTTATATATCGAGCAAGAAATCTAAGAGAACAGGATACACAAGCGGAAGGGTCTCTATCTCAAGTCTTGAGGATGGGATACCCGCAGCTAGTGATTACTCGATACCTACAACGCAGAAATCACGCTAAACGGCAAAAAGATAATACCTCGGGTAAGATGGTCCCCAAGAAATTCCTGTTGCGATTAAAAAGCCAACCTGCTATTATTAATTCTGCTATTTAGGAGGTGGTAACTAGGATAGCCATTAATATAATCAGTGGATATTTTCGCATAGCAGGGAGATATTGTTATACATCTAAGATTATCGCAGTAAATGATTGGAGGTTGGTAAAAAGATGTCAGGAACAAGACTATTTATAGTATGCTTTACACTTGCAATACTGATAGTGTCTGTATTTGCGGCATGTGCAACAACGTCAACAGTTCCAGAGCCTGAAGTTTCGTTCACTCCGGCAAAGTATACCAATGATGAGTACGGCTTCTATGTCCTTTATCCTGACACTATGATAATAGGGAAGGCTACTTCAGAGGGAAGCGTGTTGGATGCTGCTGAGCCCGCTACTGTACCCAGCATTGGAGTTGCAATAGATACAGGCGACGTAGATGAAAATACTGTTGCCGCGCTTACAGCACTCGGTGGAACAAAAATAGTAAAGGTTAGTGAAGATGCTACGACACTTGCAGATGGCAAAACCGCGGCAACTCTCACCAAAAGGACCTGGGAAATTGGTGGCTATCCCATCGTAACCTTAACTCTCACAGTGGAAAAAGGCGGTAATAATATTGCCTTCTCCTATTCCAATATTGATGCTATGATGGATGAAGAAGCTGCCAAGGAAGTGCTGTACACCCTCACTTTCACCAAATAATCTAATTCTCAAGAATCTGTACTTCAGCCGGATTTTGTTGTTACCAGGTAGATTGGTTTGTAAGCAGGAAAAGGTCCGTCCAGTTCGATCCGCCGAAACCGCTGGCCAGCCCCTGCTTCACCTTTCGTGTAATCTGATGCTCGCCGGCGTCACCCCTCAACTGTAGGGCTGCTTCAGCTACGCGCACAAGCCCTGAATCACCAATCGCATTGGTACACAGTACGCCGCCTGATGGTGATATAGGGAAAGCCCCTTCCCTACTGGTGAGTCCCTTTTCAACCAGTTTCCACCCCTCACCCTCAGGACAAAGTTGAAAGTCCTCTAAAAAGCCTGGATGGAAAAACGGGTTCGGGTCATACATCTCCATGAAATGTATTTCTTCAAGGGGCCTGGTAATACGATTGCGTTTTAAGATGGCCGTCCCCGCTACTATTTCGGTATTTTTTCGTCCGCCGACGCTATCCATCAAACCTCCGCCCTCCCCTGCATGAACTGTAACATGGTCTTTGATCCACACAGGGATTTTTGTCATCTTTTTAGCCTTCTCCTCGCTAGCAAGGATAAGGGCACAGGCTCCCAGGCTCGTCGGGCAGATCATCAACAGGGTCAATGGATATAGTACCATCCGTGAATTGAGAACCTGTTCCGGCGTGAATTTATCTCGCATATGAGCGTTTGGATTGCGAGAAGCATTTTCCGACATGTAAGAACGCACCAAGGCGCCAATCTCGATCGGGCAGCCGCTCCTAGTCATATAATCGAGGGACATGATCGCTAACCCCGAGAGAGCCCCAACCCCGAAATTTCTCATATAAGCCGGGTCATATATTGTGGTTATTGCAGGTTGAACCGCCCCTTCGTCGTGTTTTTCCCAACCTATGACCAGTGCCGTATCACAATATCCAGAGGCGATATTGTACCAGGCTGTTACTACTTCCATAGTACCGACCGTGCCCCCGGTATTCATCTTAAACCCTGATTTTCCAGTACTTCCGGTATAGTCGACCAACATCCCATCATTAAGATAATGGCCTTCAAATAAGTCCATATTTCCGATAATAACGGTTTCCATATCTTTCCGTGATAGTTGTGCATCCGCAAAGGCAAGATCAATAGCCTCGTAAATCATCTCCCCGTCATTCTGGTAAGGCCTGCGTCCTGTATGTCGTGTTTGCCCGATACCCACTATGGCGACTTTTCTGGACATGATAACCTCCTCAAAATACTCTAATATTCTGCTTCCACATACGGCAGCTGAAAAAATGCAGCTATCCCAGTATCTTCTTTTTCAGCTTCGGATTGGCATTATAGAACCCCTCGATATCAGGCAGGAAGTCGAAGATAACAGGGTAGCCTGGCGGCAATGCTTCCACCTCAAGCTGCGTATGGCAGCCGGGGCAGTAATATTCGCGTATAACAGACCAGTTTGGGTCAGGTTTGCGGTCGCCGGGATAGACCTCGTCCAGCTTCTCTTCGGTATCACGGACATAGATGAGGGCTTCCATCTTCCAGTTCTGCTGATAATCGCAGAATTCGTGGCCGCAATCGCATTTGATGATAAATTTGTTTTGACCGTCAACAGTCTTCTTGACCACGTATAGATGTTCACCCAGGGGGACCACGATAATATCCTTCCATGACACTCTTTCCTGGAGAATTTCCAGGTATTTCTCAAAACGGTCTTCATCTTTCTGTCCGCTCATTATGGCCTTGGTAGTGGCCCACGGCAAAGTACCGTCTATCAATGATTTCAGGACTTCTTTCGGATATGTAGTCATTTTTTCCTCCTACGCCTGGTATGTAAAATCGGCAGGCAGTTCCCAGAATTTTCGATATTCAGCAGCCCAGTCTGGGGAAATGGTCATGCCCTCCAGATACATGTCCTTAATGGGCTGAAACACCTCTTTACGCATTATTTTCTCGCGCTCCGTTTTCCACCAATCTCTGGCCGGGATGGCACGTTTAGCCCGTTCTTCTCTTATCTTTACACGCAATTCGTCAGTCTTGCCGGCATCGATCTTCCACTCTCTGGATTTTTCATCCTGATAGCACACAGCGCCGGCGATCGACCGAACGGTTTCCGGCAGGGAATGTCCATTGTTAAGGTCCTGTTCGATGAGATAGGTTTTTCTTTCCAGCGGATCCCCGTATCCTGGCCCACCGTTCCACAAACAGAGGTAGACATCATAAGGCATGAAATTGGTCGGAAACAGGGTGGTTATATCGTCCACCCGTAAATCGCCTTTGATTAATTCTGCAAATGAATATGACCTGGGATCACCCTCGTAAGATGGGTACGGCTGCTTGTTCTTGAATATTTCAGCCAGGTTAGTATTCTGGCAATATACCTGCTTCCTAAGCACCGGGGTTCCAGGATAGCCGCCGAAAATGCCGGCGTTATTAAAAGCCCTGCCCGGGCCGCCATCGCTCAGCTGTATATCGTTGCTGTTCCAGGCCATTACGATGGAATGGAATGCATTACCCCCGCGGTACTTCCCCATTCCACCCGAATCCGGTGTTATACGCCGCCCCAGGTAAATCATGGGGAAAGACAGTTCCCAGATCTCCATGTTGCCCATGTCGGACTCGGGGTTCCACATGGCATAGCCTGTGTCGATGCCGTCCATAATGCCCCGGGCGCCCGAACCTGATGCGGAAAGCTCGAAGTTGATGCCGCCCAGGGGTTTACCGTACTGGTCAGTCCCGCCCCATTGGATCAGCCCAGTTATTCCATAACCAGCCAGTATTTCTTCAACGAAGCCGCGCGAGAAAAATGACCTGGCCAGGCAACGGTATACGGCATTGTATGTCACCATCAGCGGGCCCCAGGTGGCGGAGAGCGAAACGTAAGGCCAGTCAGGGTTAGCCCAGGACCCGTAAGGATAATGATGCTCCGTAGCATAGTAAGCGCCGTCATTGACCTTGCCGTCGTAAGCCAGCATCTGTGTCGCCGCGACCCAGAGTCCTGCCTGCATAGCAGGCAGCGAACTGTTGCCCGGGTCATAGCCCCACTTATTGGTTCCGCTCATGTTGAGTTTAAACATCCCATCGGAACTGATGGTCATTTCAACAGGGGCATGCGTCATCCTCCCAACGCCGAAGATAGCCGACAGGTCTTTATCATAGAAGGATGCCGCACGGTACCTTCCAGGGAACAGCCTTTCTTTCACCCTGGCGCTGAATATCTGCCGCCCTTCCTCAATGATCTCCCGAATAAACTTCTTGTAATATTCTGCGCCGAATTCATCGATGATGGACTTTAACTGGTCCCTGATAATCTGGCAGCCGGCCAGCCTAGCCTTCTCATCCAGATGCCAGTAGGCCGATCCACGCAGGTTGCGGTCCGCCCGTATCTGATAGGTGCGGTATAGCTTGTCGTTCTCACCCACCTTCTCACAACTGAAGTACAGCCCGTCA
>JAFGOB010000165.1 GCA_016926695.1 Dehalococcoidales bacterium
AAGGGTGGTTCCCTAAATTCCGGAATACTGGCTCTATACCAACCGGAGCTGCGGCTCCCTAACACCGGTGTCGACTATTTCTTTACCCAAAGACCTGATCCTGGTAGCGGACCGGATTGCAAAAGAAAAGAAGATAAGCCGCAGCAAGGTGATCTCCGCCTGTTTACAGGACCTGGCGGAAAAGCAGAAGGCAGCAGAAATGGTAGAGGGATATATGGCCGTTTCCGGGGAACAAAAAGATTTCGCAGCAACGGCCTCCGGGATTACAGCGGAAGTATTGCCCGAGTGGAGTTAGATGCAGGAAGAAATAAAGCGGGGCGATATTTTTTGGGTAAATTGGAGCCCGGGCCGCGGCAGTGAGCAGGGTGGGCTCAGACCGGTCCTTGTTATTCAAAACGATATCGGGAATGAATTCAGCCCTACCACTATCGTGGCGGCGCTTACCACCGCTGAAATTAAACCATACCCTTTTTTAGTAAAAATTAAAGCCGGTGAAAGCGGTCTGCCCAGGGACAGTATAGTGAATCTATCAACTATTTTAACAGTCGATAAGGTACGTTTAGTAAAACAATGCGGACAGTTGAAACAGCCCAAAATGGTCGAGGTCAACGAGGCGATCAAGACCAGCCTGGGGCTTCCCTGATCACCCGGTTTCACTTTTCTGTCTGATCCGGCATGCGCACTTCAGGCTCTGGCGGCCCTCTTTCCTCCAAAGAACCTGTCGATTTCATTCAACTTCCCGTATATTATCAGGCTGTCGCCTGCACCCACCGGCTCATCGGGGTTTGGGCCCGGTATCCACTGCCCGGCCCGCTCAATACCCAGAATCATGAAAGCAGCCGCTGGCGGCAGCCGGCTGTCTAGGAAGGGTTTGTCTGGCGTTAGCGGAGATTTTTCATCAACCGGTATGCGGGCAACTCCATAGCCATCGGCCAGGTGCAGCAGGTGTTCCACGGGTACCCAGGCAAAGAATTTTCCCCTCAACAACTTGTTCTCTACCAGATTTTCCAATCTGTGGGTGAACACACCGGTATGTTTTGCCAGCCGGTAAATGATATACAGGCCGACAGCCAGAGCGGCGATATCGATGGCCAGCCTGTAGTCGTCACTCGTAACCAGTGAAGACGTTCCGGTCACTATCAAGGCCACAATTCCGGCGTTACCGAGTACAATAAGCCAGGTTATGATGCTGCGCCGCTGGGGGTTATTCAACACTGATTCCGATTCCTTAGTAGTAAACCCGGCCCTGGTAAACGCCGAGAGGGATTGAAATCTGGCAGTCTTCTCATCAAGCCCGGTCATACGAAGAGCCACGGCGCCGACCCTCACAATAATTATGGATATGACTATAACCAAAAAGGTGGGAATTAGTAAATACAGTCCCATTTTTTCCTCCGACAATCTATCTATAACGCTATTTTTTATTATGCATCATAATTGACTCGATCTGGATGATCCGCGGACTGCTAACAGCGGGTATGGATATTAGTACCGGATCAGATATGGATTATAGACGCAGGGTCCCAAGGGACGGGACGGGGTAAACATCCCCTTCGGGTTCACGGAGTAAGAATATTCTCTCTATAAATACTTGAATCAGGCGTTTAAGGCTGCCTTAAATAGTCATCGTGGTTGTCAACCTTGCGCATAATAAGAGTATCGCCCTGACGTTCAAAGGTCATGCAGTATTTGCGATCTACGTAAGCCTCGATAATGCCGGAGCGCTTTCTACGGGATGGCTCCGCAGCCCCGGGTGGCGGAAATCGGCATCAAGAAGGGCGAGCGCCTTATCCACCTTTCGTTGCATCGATCCGGGAAGCCGGGAATATTGTGTTGAGATGACATACAAAAACCCCCGGGTAAAACCGGGGGTTATGGTCGGATTTATTCTCTGACAGGGCGTCTGTCAGGCTGAAATATTCACAGCCTTACTCTTCAACCTTGTCTTCATGATGCTTCTTAACGCGGCTGGGAACTATCACCCAGGCGGAAAACAGTATCACGAAAACGGCTATCGCGGCAATTATCTGTATTGACATTTGATCACTCCTCCCTGTTCAGTATGCTTTGGTTTTATTCATCATCTTATGTATTCAGTTTAAAGAAGAAAGCCCCGTTGATCTACGTATGAAATAGCAGAAACTTCCGGCTGTTTTTTGTGCAGTATATACAAAAAACAAGGAGAAGATGGTTGGTATTGTACCCTCCCACTTTCCTCATTCTCCCTTGGAGAATCACCCTTGTAGGAGAGGGCCTGAACAGAGTTCAGGAATTAGAAGGGGGATAAGAATCAAAGGTAGACGGGACGGGATTGACCCGGGGGCGCCGATTTGTATAAGATGCTTTTATAAAGGAGGGCTGCCATAAATGGATAAAAAGAGGGTATTCACCGATGAGGAGCTGAAACAGATGGGTCGCCGCACGCTGGATGAAGTAATTGAGGCCATCGATGCGGGAGACAAGGAAAAGGCCAGGGAGCTGGCCCAGCGCATGTACCGCGAGTTCAACGGCCTGCATGACGGCTATATGTTCTGGGTCACCGGACTTCAGACTTACATCTACAACAACTACGGCATCGAAGTCCTGGAAAAGGCGGAAAGAATGGCCCACGAAATAGAAGGCCCCATTGTACATAAACCATCCGAGAAGAAGGACTTCCGCTCACGCGTGGAGCATCTGGCCAGCGGACTGCACGGGCACCTTCAACCCATGACCATCGAAGAGGACGACGAAAAGGTCTGTATCACCATGCAGCCCTGCGGCTCGGGCGAGAGACTCATCCAGAAGGGCGGCTACGAGGCGGGACTGGCCAGGATCCAAGAGCCCGGTCCTCTCACCTTCGGCATGAAGGACTTCCCCATCTACTGCGTTCACTGCCCCCTGCTGGAGATGATGGATATTGAAAATACAGGCGACTTCGGATCGGTCCATATCATCCAGGAACCCATTTACCACGGCTCCTGCCGTTTTACCTTTTACAAGGACCCGGCCGATATACCAGAAGAGTATTATACCCGCATCGGCAAGAAAAAACCGTCGGCGAAAAAGTAGACCCGGCTTCCTGCCGGGAATAAACACATTTGTCCTGAAAAAGGTCTGGTGCCTCCGCGACCAAGGCGCCAGTCCTGAATGCCCGATATCTGATTCACGGGGAATCCTGTGCCTCCCGGACTGTCAGGAATATCCCGCCTATCCTGAGGTCGAGAGTTTTTTCACCGGTCCATGGCGGATAGATCGGCATACACGCACCTGCGTCTGTGTAATTAGTTTATAGATGTTGTCCAGAGACTTGCAGCGGGAGTAGAATATACATAAACCAAATGAGAGATTTTTAATGAACACCCCTAAACTGATCTCCCGGGGTCTGATAACCATTGCGGTTTCCACTTTTTTCTTCAGTACAGGTTTTTACCTGCTCATCGTAATCATGTCCGCTTATGCCATGGACAATTTCAGGGCTTCCTCGGCGGAAGCCGGGATGGCATCCAGCCTGTTCGTGATCGGCTCCCTGCTCTCGCGCCTGGCTTTCGGAAGACTGATCGAAAAAAGCGGCCAGAAGAAGATGTTTTGTATCGGGTTAATTTCGAACTTTTTGACAACATTATTATATTTTGTGGCTGACAATATTCTGATGTTGTATGGTATACGCTTTATTCACGGCGCCGCCTTTGGCATAATAACCTCGGTATCGGCCACAATCGTGGCTAATATTGTCCCCAACAAAAGGCGCGGGGAGGGAATAGCCTTATATGGTCTGAGTATTACTCTGGGTACCGCAATAGGACCTTTCCTGGGTATGTTCCTCTACCAGTATGCCAGCTATACCATAGTCTTCGCCGGCAGTGCCATGGCGGCTGTACTGGGTCTTGCAGCAGGCTTTTTTACATCGGTCTCGGAAGTAAAATTAACTGCCACCCAGGTCGCAGAGTTGAATAAATTCACACTACGCAATTTCCTGGAGCCCAGGGCCATTCCCATATCAATACTCCTGGCGGTTATTTATATCGGTTATTCGAGTATTACAGGTTTTCTCACCCCGTATGCGCGAGAGATAAACCTGCTGGACAGCGCCAGCTTCTTTTTTATTGTCTATGCAGCAATCGTCTTCGTTTCCCGGCCACTTGTAGGACGGTTGCTCGACTTGAAGGGCGCCAATGTAATAATGTACCCCGCCATTCTGGTCTTTGCCGCCGGGATTTTTCTGGTCAGCCAGTCCCATTCCGGGTTTGTTCTCCTGCTGGCGGCAGCCCTGCTCGGGCTGGCCTGCGGGAACATACAGC
This sequence comes from Dehalococcoidales bacterium, assembly GCA_016926695.1. The sequence continues at coordinate 4,281 of JAFGOB010000165.1, forward strand.
CCAGCGTGCAAACGATAACCGTCCAGATCAGTCCTCAACACCGTCTCGGCCTGGCCAATTCCACTTTTTTTATTTTCCTGGATATGGGAGTAGCCCTCGGGCCGGTCCTGTTCGGGATCTTGCTTCCATACGCGGGGTACAGAAATTTGTTCGCTTATGGTGCGATCATGGGCCTGGCCTGTATATTCCTGTACTACATTTTGCACGGGAAAAAGGCCGCCCGTATGAAGGCTGACACGGCGCTGAAGCCGGAGCTATAACGTAGACGCATCAGTGCTGGCTCAATTGACTGAATAGTCCAGTAAAGGGTATAATCAGGCATATTATCAGCACTTTTAGGGCAAAGGCTTCTATCCGACAATGCTGCATTAGAGTACATTCCGGACCGATAATCAGGTTGTTTTTACTTCAATCCGGGATGGCAGAATCAAAGCATTGAAACTGAAACCATGACTTCCCCATTCGCAGGCCTGCTTCATCATGCCCGTCGAACGGGCAAGGGGCATACCGCTCTACGTGAAAGGCAAAGGATGACAAAAAAAAAGCTACCTGATGAGGCCACGGAAACCCTGCAAATAGGGGTCAGCCGCCCGGCACTGAAGATAGCTGATATTCCCACCCCTGAACAGGTCTTTAATCTTCCCAAAATCGGTCCGAAGGAGACTATCACCGCCATCCTGGGTCCCAGCCTTATAGCCCTGGGCATTTCCATCGGCAGCGGCGAATGGCTCCTGGGACCGATGGGATTCAGTAAATACGGCTTTATCGGACTGGGCTTCCTGGTGATGATTTCCGCCATCCTCCAGACCTTTTATAACATAGAAAACGCCCGCTATACCGTGGCTACCGGAGAGGTACCGGCAGTGGGTTTTGCACGAACACCGCCGGGCCAGAAATTCTGGATACCCTTTACGCTTTTTATTCTTTACCTGGGGATGATTTGGGGCGGATATGCTACAGCCGTGGGACAGAGCATCTTCGCGGTTTTCACCGGGCGCACCTTTGATCCGGGCAATCTGGCGGAATACGAGATAGTACGCGGCATCGCCGTGCTGATGCTGTTCTTTTCGCTGCTGATTTTCCTCTTCGGCAAGAAGATCAGCCGCACGATGGAGATCGTACAGGGGACCACGGTCTTCCTGGTACTCATCGGGCTGGCAATCCTGGTAGGGGTATTCGTTCCCATGGATGTCTGGGCCAGACTGCTCAAAGGGTTCATTACACCGGCCATGCCCCCCCACGGCATCGACGCCAATACCCTGGGCGCCATTATCGGTTATACCGGGGCTGCCTCAGGGCTTAACTTCATGATGATCAATTACTATCGCGACAAGGGATACGGCATGGGACATCTGACCGGTTTTATCTCGGGACTGTTCCGCGGTCAGAAGAAGGAGGTCCTGCCCTCGGGCATTACCTTCCGCGAGAGCGCTGCCAATAACCGCACCTGGAAGCGCTGGTTCCGTTTCCTGCTGCTGGACCAGTGGGCCGTCTTTTTCGTCGGATCGATGGCCGGCATGATCCTGTGCAGTACGCTTGTCGTGTCCTTAACTCTGCTGCCCGGGGCAGGACAGCCGACTGCCGCCAATATGCCGGTCTATGCGGCTACTGAACTGAGCAAGACCGTTCCCTGGCTTTTCCCTGTGATACTGATTATGGGCGCACTGATCCTCTGGACCTCCCAGGCCACCACTCTGGAAATGCTGATCAGGAATACCACGGACTCGTTCATGGCCATCAGCCCGCGCCTGCGGGACTGGATCAGTGGGGATCCGCGCAAGTGTTACTACATAGTGGCCGTGGGGATTATCATTCTAATCAGCATCTTCATACATCTGGCGCTGCCGGTCAAGCTGCTGCAATATTCGGCTAACATGGCCAACCTGGCCGCCATGATCTATCCGCTGGTACTCATTTACCTTAACCGAAAACTGCCCAGACCGGCACGCTCGGGCTGGTGGGCGCACATCCTGCTTGGCGCCAACGTCATCTTCTTCGGTTTCTTTTTCGTTAATTTCGCCTCTTTTCAGATTACCGGCCAGGCGCTGGTGAAATTTTAGCCCATGTCCGCCGGGTACGGCTCAGCCGGTGCCGTTTAACGGAACACCTGACAGGCCTATAAAATGGACAGCCGGAACGGGCAGGCGACTTTTTCACGTTTGACACGATCTCTCCCGGCAGGATATCATAAAAAAATAGCGGGAGTGACCATTTTGTAAATGCAAATACCAGACTGGAATGGAATCCAGACCTGTTTCAACAATCATCTCAAGGGCATTTCAATTATGCTTTTTATCCTCCGTATTATGCTGGGTGGAATGATGCTGGAAGAGGGGCTGACAAAACTACTGGGAGAGAATTTCTCTGCGTATGAATTTCTCACTAATAGTGTGGGACCTTTGTCAGGCTGGTATTCCGGCATGGCCAGCAGCACCGCGCTACTGGAACCCTTTATCATCTGGACTCAAATCCTCATCGGCATCGCGCTGCTGACCGGAGCGCTGATAAGACCGGTCTCGATCTGCTCAGCGGCGATGATGGTAATTTTTTACCTGGCTTATATACCTTCTCCCCTGGGCTGGATAAACTACCAGTTGATCTACGCGGCGCTGTTCGCGGGAATATCTTTCACAGGCGCCGGTTATTTCTTCGGACTTGACGGCCTTTTTTATAATCTGGAAAAGAAAAAAAAACCGCTGCGCCTCTTGCTGGGTTGAGAATCCGGGAACGCCGTCAGGAAAAGCAGGTCTTTATATAACCGGAATAGCCTGACTGCCAAGTTCCTGTGGCCGTCCGTACATAAACATGAGCTCTTTTTCTGCTATAATCTGTTATTAACAGTATATTATAGAAGGAGGGTGTAATGGACTGGTTTCTGGTATTCGGATGGGGATCACCTATCGGTATCGGTATCTTTCTTGTATTACTGGGATCTATGATCTTCCTGCTATCGAAAGCTGACGAAATAAGCAAACGCACTAAAGCCTTTTCCAGGGAAAAGGGACTGGATAAGAGATAAGAAGAGAGATTAGGGCGGAACGCCGGCTTATCTCAATGAATTCCTTAATTAAAACATTGATCGACTGGACTACGCAATTTCAGCGGCCAATTCTTTCGCCCAGTTGCGAATGGCATCCCAGTCCCGGGTATCGTAAAGTCCCGGCTTGATCTCTTTATATCCGGCAGCTTCAATCCTGGGTTTGAAACTGGACAGGGTTTTCCTGAAGAGGAAGTTCATCTTATTAAAATCCCAGACGCCCCCCAGTATAACCATAGAGACAGGTTGAAGGTTATATTTGGCGGCTTTTTCTTCCACGTACTGCTTCCTGTTGCCGGCAATTTCTTCCGTCTTCTTTTCGTTTTCAAGCAAAGCCTGTGCTGCGGACGAGACGAATATCGCCACCTTCTTGTCTGCCAGCTCTTTCTGGAATTGATTCAGAAAGTTCTCCGGTTCTCCCGTCCACTTTCCCATCTGCATTCCGCTTCCGACGATAATCAAATCATAGGGAGAAATGTCTTTGACCTTTTCCTTTTTGGCATTGACAACCCTGACTTCCAGCCCTTCCCCCTGAAGGACTTTGGCGATTTCCTGCGAGGTGCTTTCGCTTGCCCCATAGCGAGTCCCGTAGACGATCAATACTTTCTTCACCGTTTAGCCTCCTGATTCCGCCTTTGGCGATATAATAATGTTTTTAACCAATAAGACTGCGCTTGTTATACTTGAGTAGAGAAGATACCACGGCAAGTAGAGTGGGATAATGCCGGGGCAATTGGAGATCAGGTTGGTTTAAAGGGAATTGCAAAGCCGAATATACTGCCTTCCCCGGGCTGACTGGTTACCCAGATTTTACCCTGATGGGCCTCGACAATTTGTTTACATATCGTCAGCCCCAGACCGATGCCGGGGAAGCTCTGCCGGTCCTGCTTGACTCGATGGTAGGGCTGAAATAGATGTTTTTGATCTTCAGCACTTATGCCGATACCGTTATCCTTAATCTCCATCCTGAGCTCATCGGCTTTAACCCGTACCGTTAAATGAATCTTGCCTTCCGCCGGTGTGAATTTTACGGCGTTGGAAAGCAAATTTATAATTACCTGCTCCAGCCGCGAACGATCAATAACGACCTCCGGTAGCTTATCAGGGACATCCCTGATAAGCTTCTCACGTTTTTCATCCAGAGTCGGTTGAAACCCTGAAATTATCTCTTCCAGATACGGTATAAAGTCAGTAGCTTGAGGGGACAGCTTGAAAGTACCTCTTGAATACCTTGCCAGGTCCAGCAGCTCTTCCAATCTGGAAGCTAACGCCAGAGCGCTGTTATTAACATTATCCAGCAGCTTCTTGCGGAGACTGTTCTGCCGGGATTCAACCTTATCCTTAAGTAATCCTATCGAAATCAGCATAGGAGTAAGCGGGGTCCTCAACTCGTGCGCCAGCACATCGATAAACATACCCCTGGCTTTGGCTTCCTCCTGAAGCTCTTCCTTTTGCTTTTTTTCCTGCTCATACAATTCCAGTACGCGGTTTTCCATGGCTCTTCGCTCGGTTATGTCAGTAAAAGAGATGACAATATAAATACCCCGGCCGGATTTGTCTCTGACAATACTGCTGCTCCCATCAACAGGGAACTTTGTCCCATCCGGTCTGACCACCGTATACTGTCTCCCCTTTAAGGAATATCCATCCTTTATCGCCTGCTGCAAATCAGAAAAGGCCTGCTGCTTATCTTCCTCCGGGAAAAAATCGATAATATTTTTCCCGAGCAGGTCATCCTTTGACGCACAGCATGCCAGCCTGGGTACATTATCGTTGCACTCAATGATATTCCCGCGCATATCCAGTATTAAAATCCCATCAGGAATGGCGGCAAAAACCTCCTTCAACATTTCCTCTGACTTCTCAAGATTCTTACGGGCCGTTATCTGTTCCGTAACATCGCGGAAGACTGTGCAGAGGTTAACATCGCTAGCCGTCTCGATCACGAATAGAAGATGCTGCATAATGCGAATTTGGCCGTCCTTGCGCTGCAATTCCTCTTCTACTACCCGGTTTAAAAACTGCGAGGACCTGCCGTTAAAAAGATTTAAAATGTGGGAACGGAACCTGTCAACTGATAATCGAGGTTTTATTTCGTCCGGTAACAATTGATACTGGATTTCCCAGATATATCTTCCAAGTGCTTCAGCCTGGCTGAATCCCGTCAATTCTTCAATAGCCTTATTCCAGCCTATGATGACGCCCTGCCTGTCGACCAGCACCATTCCGTCCTGAGACTGTTCAAAAAGGGCGCGCAGCTTCGTCTCGCTCGAAACCAGTGCTTCTTCAGCTTTCTTACGGTCTGTGATGTCCGCCCAGTTGGATAGAAGGAATTTGGTCTTGCCATTTTCGGTTATTCTGGTTCTCATCAGGGTAACCCAGAACATCTCTCCGTTTTTTTTCTGAAAACACTGTTCCTGCTCCTCTACTTCTTCGTGTTTTTGACCCAGTACCCGGTATTCATCAAGTTTTTCCGCAGGCCACCAGGGATAGGGTATTTTTGCACCGATCAACTCCTCACTGGTATAGCCCGTTAATTTCAGCAAAGCGGGATTGACATAGCGGATAGACGTATCCGGACTATTAATTACCAGGATGGGATAAGGGGATTTTTCCAGTATTCTGGAATTAAAAACTTCACTCTCGGCCAGTTGTCTCTCAGCTTCCTCCCTTTTTTTATCCATTTGAATATTATTAAGAGCCAGCCCAATGTCATTGGCCAGCCCCTGCAAAAGCGTCAGTTCCCGATTATTTAAAGAAAACTGGTCAAGCGCCGCAACTATCAAGATGCCCTTTATCCTGCCATCAAACACCAAAGGGACAGCCGCAACCTGTGAACCAGGCTCGATTTTAGTTTGCAGGGGACAACCGGAACAAACAGGGCTATTCTCCTGAATAATGATCGCCTGGCTGCTATTCAAAGCATGATTGACACAATTCAGAAAAATGCCCTGTGATGCCTTTTGCTCTACCATTCTCGCCTCGGGCCCTGTCCCCGCTCCGGCAGTACAGACCGCTCTTTGCTTATCATCCATCTGCATTGCCCAGCATACCTGGTAGCCCCTTACCTCTTTCAAGCTCTGGCAGGTCTTCTCAAGTAATGCCTGCGGGTCTTTAATCTCACCAATAAGCTGATGAATATTTCTGACAGCCATCAACAACCGGTTGATTTGCTGTAGGGCCGCCTCGGTCTTCTTACGTTCGGTAATATCTATGGTCGCCGATAACACATATTTCCGGTCGCCAAATGTCACTATTTCAGAGGTCAGCAATGATGTTTGAGGCTTCCCCTCCCTGGAAAACATATTTATCTCAAAATCATGTACCGGGCGGGGTGAATAGGGACCTTCGACAGGCCTTGGCGGAGGGGGATCTCTCCATCTTAAATCGAAGGCAGTGGTGCCGATGATATCCTCCCGGGTATAACCGCTGTTTTTCAGAAAGCAGTCATTAACTTCCAGAAACTTCATGTCCGGAAACGTGGTAAGAGACAGAGGTATCGGGATCGCATTGAAGAGCTGCATATATTTTTCAGAAGCTGTCTGGCAATTTATTTCGGCATTTTTACGCTCCGAAACATCTATCCAGATACTGAAATAATATTCGGTCCTGTCTATTTTTATGGAAGACGTGGTTATCTCGGCCCAGAACAGCTCGCCGTTTTTCTTTTGCAAGAGCCATTCATGTTTGCTTTCTTCCGTACTTGTGTATTCCTGAGCATATTGGTCCCGCTTATCCTGGGGCCAGAAAACAAAAGGTGACTTTTGTCCAACTAGTTCATCTGAAGAAAACCCTGTTTTTTGATAGAGTGCACTATTCGCATAACGGATTGTCCAATCCACGCCGTATATTATGCAGGGATATGGCAGACGGTCGGTGAATAATTCGAACACATCCTTTTTCCGTTCGATATTCCTGTTTTTCATTTTCCTTGACCGGGAGTATTCCCCGGAGGTATTCTCACCCTCTTTTTTCATAGCTGAGACTCCTGAGAAGCCCTTATTTTACGGGATGTTTTCCTGAGCGCCCTCTACAAGATAAGTGTATAAATTTTATCAGACCGGCCGGCAACTGCAAAATACAGGCATCTTTTATTCGATCGACACACAGTAACATTATAATATTTCCTGAAAATTCGGGTAAAGCACACCACGATCAACCATCACGGCGTGTTGAGCACATGAAACAACTGCTCCGGGGAAAGGGTGTTGACCGGTCTACCCCAATAAGGTAAATTGTGGGTAAAGAATATAATATCCAGAGAAAAAAAAGACCGGAGGAAAAGAACATGTCATCAGATTACAACCGTGGAGCACACACCTCTGCCGCAGGAATGGCAGGCGCGTTCTGGTTTGCCGGCTGGCTATTTACCATCTCCTTCGCCCAGTTGGTGTGGTGGAAAATCATCCTGGGCATAGTCGTGTGGCCGTATTACCTAGGGATCATCTTAAGGTAAAATTATTACACCCGGAAATATCAATAATTTGAGACTACATCGTATATCTCACGGACAGGCGGCGCTGTGCAAAATTCCTTAACTACGTTTAACCTCTGCTGGAAATGTCCGGGTTGCTCATCGGCTAAAATACCCTTTTCGTTATCCCATATACCAATGGTCAGACAATCGCCTGTTTTTCTGTCAACTAACAGGTAGCCGTTCCGGAATCCTTCCTTCTCCTTTAAAACAGGCATCACTCCTTCATCAAAATACTTTTTTAGCTCAACGATCTTGTCTGTTTGAATTTTCATCCTGGTTACACGCGCAATCATGTCATTGCCTCCTGCTGGTTTTCTCGCAATTATTCTTTAGCCCGACGGATCAAATGCAGTCAAAGATAGCCTGACAGGCATTTTTATACATCTCCCCGACCTTCTCCGGATTCATACATTTCAATTTATTTTATAGAATCCCGGTGTACGCTGGTCAGGTAGCGTATGACGCCTCGCAAAGCCTTCCAGTCAATGATGATGTGCGCCAGCGTAACAATCACCACAGCGACACAAATCCAGAAATGTATCTCTCCCCAGTTGCTTTTTGTAATTCCGAACAAAAGCGGCTGCTGCCCTGCTTGACGCACCTCGGGAGCCAGCCATAGAATCAGTCCCGAAAAAGCAGATAGAACCCACACAGAAATAAGGGCTATGGCCGTAACAGCTCTGGTGTATATCTTCACATTTACCGGTCGCTTCTTCTGCATTTTCCCCTCCCGTATTCATTATACGTCAACAACCACAAACAGCCTTTCTCTCGATTCCCGGTTATAAAGCCGCATCATAGCCGGAATAGGCGATACCAAGCTGCCGGTTTATCCGGCTGAAACGCCTGTCCAGTGTCCAGACCGGAACGCCAGTCATTATAGCCGAGGCGGCTAAACATATATCCACATAACCCATTCCCTTCCACATCAGCCCGTGTTTCTCGATAAAGTAAAGGACTTCTTCATGTTTTATCTGGTCCGCCTGCGGCAGGTTTTTCAATAGAGCCAGTACCTCCGACCGGTTCCCGAGGTTTCCACAGGCTATTTCGCCTATTATAAAGGGATGGCATATCACCCGGTTATCGTTCAGTAGCCTCGCCAGCTCCACGTTGTATTCCCTTAGGTGAGAGACCCACACCGAAGTATCCGCCAGCACTCTTTCCATACTACCGGGCTGACCTCCTGCGAGGTACTGCTTTTAGTGCCTTTTCAGTGCCTCCCAGGTTGGCAAGTCTTCTGCTGCTTTCCCTGGCGATCAGGGCTTCCAGTCCGAGCCTCACCAGGGCGGTCTTCTCTTTTATTCCGGTCAACTCGGCTGCGCTTTTCATCAAGTCGTCTTCAATATTCAGGGTTGTCCGCATAAAGCCATACCTCCTGTATGTATCAGTATGCATGTTTTAGATGTATTCCGTCAAATCCGGACACGAAGTGAGCTTTAACCATACCGATACGGAAAGAGACGAACTGAACGGTATTCAACCGGGATCCAGTTTCATGCGTTCAAATGGTGAATGCCGACGGAATTGAATGCAGAGTATACGCCTTTCAGGTACCTACAGGCGGATTGTTATATCTCTACAGCAGAAACTTGTAGACCAGAAAGGCAATAATTCCAATGACTATCAGCCCGATGACAATCTTGGGCAGGCAGCTACGGATGATCCTGGCGGCAATAAACAAAAGGACGAGAACGACGACGGCTATTATTATGATCAGCAGCGTGGTATCCAATTATCGTGTTCTCCTGTTCTTTTCACTCATAATAGTGCCTGAAAGAGGACGTGTCAATACGACATCCGGCATATATTTATCAATATCAAGCATGATTCCAAATTTAATCTGCCCTATTACGTATGGTGTTTGAAGTAGCCATACCGGGCAGATAACAGCGATCTGGTACAGGGGTTAGAAATGAATAAAGAGATGGTTCCCCGTGATAATGAGATTATCTTCTATTCCACGCCGGAAGGCGGAATACGCGTAGAGGTCTTGTTCCAGGATGAAACGTTCTGGCTGACGATCAATCGAATCGCCGAATTATTCGGTACGTCCAAACAAGCCGTAAGCTACCATCTTCAGAATATATATAAAACAGGTGAACTGGAAAAAACAGCAACTGTCAAAGAATTTTTGACAGTTCAAAATGAAGGTCAGCGGACAGTATCCAGGAATCTTGAATATTTTAACCTGGATGCTATTATCGCGGTTGGCTACCGCGTCAACAGCCGCAAGGCCACCCAGTTCCGTATCTGGGCAACCAGAACTTTAAAAGAGTTTATCATTAAAGGTTTCGTGCTGGATGATGACCGGCTGAAGCAGGGCAAACGCTTCGGCAAAGACTATTTCGATGAACTGCTGGAGAGAATGGATTTAACCGTGCACATGGGTATCTAATCCTGAGTGTCAGGCGTTCCTGACTTCGTCCAGCCAGAGGTTCAATTCTCTATAAAACTCCAGCGCCCGGTCATCCGGGTCGTCCGGCCGCATCAGGATGGCTTCCGATGGATGATAGATCTCCTCCTGGCCGATAGGATCGATCGGCAGTACGGTCTCGCTGACGCCATCCCAGCTCTGGTTGACCGGCATGCCGAGCCGTGCGAGGACGGGGTCCAGGGTGGCGTCGACCAGCACCAAACGGCCATCGATATCAACCCGGCAGGCCAGGTGGAAGGCCGGGGCCAGCTTTTTAGCCAGTTTGCGGATGGCCGGAGGATAGGGGATATCCTCCTGGTTCCAGCGAAAGGGGAAGACGGAATACAACACAGGGTATCCGAGCTGCTCGAACATACGGCCGAGCAGCAGGTGCTTGGGAGTACAGGATCCCCGGCCGCATCTGAGTATCTCCAGGTATCTTCGGCCGTCGTTTAGCTCCGGGATAACGGCGTAGCGCAGGTCTCTTACATTCTTATAGATGGTGATTGCAGCCTGCTTGCGGTCCTTTCCCGCGGTCCACTGCGCAAAGATGCGGCGGTAGGTTTCCTCCGGGTTCATTGCTCCTGTTCCCTCACCAGTTTTAATATCTCCATCTATTTACCGAGATCTCCACAGTGCTGAATTCTGCGGTCGAGCCATTCCTCCATGTCGGCAAAGACCTGCCGGTGCTCTTGCTCGTTGAAAAGCTCGTGGTAGAAGCCGGGGTATATTTTAAGTGTTTTATCCTGCGAGGCGACTTCGCGGTACATGATACGACTGCCCTCCGGGTCGGACAGCCTGTCTGCTGTACCCTGCATTATCAGCAGCGGCAGAGTGATATCCCGGTACCTGTCCGGCAGGGAATTCAACACCTTGAGTAACTCTACCCCCGGCCGCGCGCGGATTTTTCCCGTATAGACCAGGTGATCTTTCAAATAGGCCTCCACAACCGACTTATCCCGGCTGAGCGCGGCCGCTTCGATGGTGTACAGCCCGGTACCGGGGGCCAGGAGGGAGAGCACTCTGGCAGCGAGGAAGAGAGGCGGGGGAATTTTTGCGCCTATTTTGAGGGTAGCCGCGGAAAGAATCAGGCCGTCAAACTGACTCTGGCCGGAGGCTGCGAACAGGGTTGCGATAGTCCCGCCCATGCTGTGACCTATAATAAAAATTTTAGGCGAAGGATGTTTACGCCTGACCAGCGCGAGGAAGATATCCAGGTTTTTCATGAAGTCGGAGAAGTTGTTATTCCGGCACCTGGGCCCGGCCGATCTGCCGTGTCCCTCGAGATCGAAAGAGTAGACTGCATGGCCGCGCGATGCGAAGTATTCGGCCAGATGGCGGTAGCGTCCGCTGTGCTCGGCCAGGCCGTGGACCACGACCAAAACCGATTTCGGCTCTTTGTCCGGCAGCCAGGCCTGGTAATACAGGCTAAGTCCGTGCTGTCCCGCGAAAGTGCTTTCAACATGCTGCATAACTAAAATTTACCATTATATGTCCTGTTCGACAACCGAAATCCTGGTACATCTGGTACATAATGTATAGTAAAGGCTTATTTTAGGGAGGGAGACAATGGACGTGTTTGGGATAACTGGAATTATCGGGGGAATACTGGCGATTTTATTCGGACTGGTCATCATCGTCAAACCCAAATTAATCGCCTGGCTGGTGGGTATTTATTTTATCATCATGGGGGTACTGGCCATCATCGGCGCGATCGCGTGAACGTGGGGAAGTCTGTATCGAAACAGGTTGTACCGCAGGTATTCGATAAGTGTATGCCTGCGGTAGGTATTATCGCCCTCATTCGCCTCCTTTCAAGGGCACAAAAGGGGGGACTGCTCGCGCATCTCAAACCGCAGGTAGTCCCCCCTCTGAGAGATATTCCGGATTTAGAAAGCCCAGGCCCTTCCTTTGTGTTCCTTTTTGAAAACGTCTTCCTTGAGGTCTTCCGGCTTGCATTTATAGACCTTGCAAAGCAGGCAGGTAAGGTCGGGAGAGCCGTACATCGGGTCCTGGTGCTTATCGTTGGTCAGTACATTGGGATTGGAGATAAACAACCCGTGAAAGCCCTTGGCCGGCGCTTCGGGATAAAACCAGTTGGCGGTTAGCGCCACTACCCGGGGATCAATTCCCGGGAAAAGCCTGGCTTTCTGGCGGACCCTGCCGCGGGGCGATTCCACCCATACGAAGTCCCCGTCTTCAATCCCCAGCTTCCTGGCGGTCTCAGGGTTGATGTGCATGGTGGGATATTCCATGAAGCTGCGCAGCCAGGGGATATTCCTGTATTGCGCCAGGAAATAGAAAGGAGACCTGAAGCCGGAGGTCATCACCAGGGGATATTCCTTGTACAGTTCCGGGGTCGAGTAGGGGCTTTCTCCCGGCTCCTGGAAATAAGGCAATGGATCGTAGCCCATCTTCTCCAGAACGGTGGAATACAACTCAAGCTTACCGGTGGGGGTGGGAAAACCGCCGCCCTTTCTCCAGTAGTCCGTCTTGTACTTGTAATAGACCTGGTCCTCGTTCATACAGCCCGAGATGATATTCTGGCTGAACTGCTTCCAGGTGATGCCTCCCTTCCTGAGCTGGTAGTCCAGGCAGGCCTCGACATTCTCGAACCAGTACTGCGGGGCTACCCGCTTGCCGATCTCGTTGAATATCCAGATGTCGGACTTGGCCTCTCCGGGAGGATCGACACACTTATTATGGGCCTCGATCATGAAACGCGGATGCATATCGTAGATGTCGTCTATCTCCAGCCAGTGCGCCGCGGGCAGCACAATGTCCGCCATTTCGGCCATCGGCCCCCAGAACTGGTCGACCTGCACCAGGAAATCGACCTTTTTCAGGCCTTCCACCACCTCGGTGGTATTGGCCATATGGACGATTTGCTGGCCGCCGACACTGATCCAGACGCGGATGGGCTTCTCACCCTTATTCAAATCACGGATGATGGAGTCCGGATTGCAGGTACGTGCAGCGCCCAGCTTGAAGCGGTCTCCGCCGGGCATATGCTTTTTCATTTCATCCGTAACCGGTATCTCGTTGAAGAAGTCCTCTATCAGTCCTGTCTTGGGCAGGACCCAGCTCATCATGCTACCGGGCCTTTCAATATTCCCGCAAATGCCCAGCAGACAAACGATAGACCTCATGGTCTGGCCGCAGTTGGCTTGCCGTTCTATCGAGCTTCCCACCTGAATGCAGCCGGGGGTATCTTCGGCGAACATCCTGGCGGCCTGGATGATTTTCTCCCTGGGTATCCAGGTAATCTGGGAAACCCTTTCCACCGGGTATTCGGCGGCGCGCTCTTTCAGCTCCTCGAAACCATAGGTCCAGTTCTCCACGAACTCCTTGTCGTAGAGCCCTTCGCTGATGATAATATTCATCATTCCCAGGGCCAGGGCGGCGTCCGTTCCGGGACGTATCTGGAGCCAGAGGGTGCACCTGCCCGTATAGGCGGTAGCCCGCGGATCTACAATAATCAGATTTTTAACATAGTCCAGGGACTTCATATACCAGTAGCACATCTCCGAATCGGCGCTGCTGATCTCAAGCTGTTTGGCCCACATGATCTGGGTCTTGGGATACTCTCCTCCCCAGCCGTGGTAATCGCAGTACAGCCTGCCGTAGCCCGTGACCAGACCGTATATGCCTATCCTGGGACTATGGCAGACATATCCCGGTGAAATAACGTTGGCGGAACCCATCGAGCGGGAAAAACGGTGTGTATAGCGGTTGTATCCCCTGCCCGTTCCCTGGGAGGTGGCGACCGTCCACGGCCCGTACTTCTCGGAGGCCTCTTTGACCTTCGAGGCAATCGTGTCCAGGGCCTCATCCCAGCTTATCCTCTGCCATTTGCCCTCCCCCTTCTCTCCGGTACGCTTGTAGGGGTATTTTATCCGGTAGGGATTATCGATGTGCTGTATGCTGGACAGGCCCTTGGCGCACATCGTTCCCCGGGTAGTTGAATCCGGGTTGCCTTCTATATGGGTAATAACCCCGTCCGTGACTTCAACCAACACACCGCAGCCGCCGTGACAGCTTTTGCAGGTGGTTTTAATTATTTTCTTCTCACCCATCAAATCACTCCTTCCGAAACATGAACAGGGCAGTCGGCCTCCTTGTAGCACGGCCGGACCGTCCGGTCTAAAAGTCTACTAATATGCCCCAACCCTGGGCAGGATCGGCCTGTGAATACCCACTTTCAACAGGCAGTACTTGAGGGCATAGGCGCCCAGAGAATGGCAGACCACAGCGGTGATCAATAGCACACTGGAAACACCGGTCTCTGTGAAAACGCTGGAAACGGAAATCGCCAGGGGCACCACCAGACCCAGCACCACCAGGCCCAGCCAGAAGGCTACCGCCGCTTTGCCGACCAGAAGTTGCCTGACCGATAAACTGGCTATGGTGGAGGTGTAATTTGCACTTATCAGGTAAACCACGATGATGACGGCATTGATGCCTATCGTGATCCTGCTCCACATCTCAGCCGCGGCAATATCGCCTCCGCCTCCCGCCAGGCTGATAGCAATGATCAGTCCGAAACCGTCCGCAACACCCGCCAGAACGAAGACAACGGGAAGAATCCCGGTATTCCAGAAAGGTACGCTCTTGCAGTAATTCATCATGAAACCGCCGTATATGCCCGTTCCAACGGCAAAGATTGCCGCCAGCACGGCGAAGACCGAATAAACGGGCGCCGCCGCCGGACCGATCAGATCGGCAATATAGGGATGGCCGACCACCAGTTGTACAAAGGCAAAACTGCTGAATAAAATGGTAAAAATAATGCCGCGCGCGAACCAGGAGGTCTTCCAGGCGTTGGAAAAAGGCGGCATGATGCGGAAAATACGTTCGGGTTTGCCCAGGTAGATGATATGCATGGGCAGCTTGAAGAACATGATTATTACCCATCCGACTACCATTCCCCACCAGTTGCTCATAAAAAGTGAAACCAGGAAAAGCCCGGAACCCAGGCTGGTGAATGTCTCGGCAATACCGACCAGAAGGCCTTTGCGCTCGATCCATTCCCTCTGCTGCATGGGCTTAACCATCCATTCATGAGTGGTCATCCATTGTCGGGTCTGCATTTTTATCCTCCTGCCTTCTTGTCAAATAATTCCGCGGCCCTGTCTTCCATGGTGCTCAGTTGCTGTAAATGAATACCTGTCCTGGTCTCTACCGGTGCTTTATTCGAAGGCGCATTGCCGATTTTTCCGTCGATATAGTAAACCGACGGATCGGTCCCGTATTCCGGATGAAGCTGAAAGGCATTTTTTTCCTTGATAAGCCTGGAGATCTCGCTGCTGGGATCATCCAGATCGCCAAATGTCAGCGCCCTGGCCTGGCAGGTATTGACACAGGCAGGGGTAGCCTCACGGTCGACTCCCGGTTTCAGCCCTTTGGCCAGACCGGCATCTATCCTCTCCATGCAGAAATTGCATTTTTCGGTAGTGCCCACATGATGCGGATACAACTTCTTCCCCGCCTTCTCAAAGCTGGTCTTCTCATGCTTGGGAAAATAGCCCGTGTCCTTGTCCCTTGACAGGAAAGTGCGGTTTTGATACGGACAGGCCACGATGCAATACCTGCATCCCACGCAGATCGTATTATCCACGTAAACTATTCCGTCTTCCCTCTTTTTAGAAGCTTCCGCCGGACATACGTCCACGCAGGGAGCATCTTTACAGTGATTGCAGCGCACTGAGAATGTGGTCACGGATGCATCGTTGGACTCTGCCACATCCGGTTCCCAGGCAATCAGCCTGGGCCATGTCATGCCTATGGGTAAAAAATGTTCAATGCGGCAGGCCGCCACACAGGCATGACAGCGCGTGCACTTTATGAGATTTATCACCATCCCCCATCTCATACTTAAGTCCCTCCCGGTTAAACAATGATTCTATATGCCTGACGTAAACGATCCGATAAGCAAATTAAATAAAAGTCACATCTTTGTTTTCCATTATGTGACTAAGGTCACAATGTGACCTACATCACTTTTATAACACGCTGAAAGCTCGATTGTCAACCCTTCCTTCACCATATATCTGGAAAATAATTTAATGAACCACCCGAGAAATTTTATGGCATTCTGACCCGGATCAGCAGTTTATTAAAGACAAAAACTGGCGCGGCGATCTCCCGGATGGATACAGGCCCGACTGCCGGCACCAGCCCGGAAATCCACACCGGGATACACTACGATGATAATTCTTGCACGATTTGATCTTGATAATGCTCTGCGGTTTCAGTAAAGTGAGATAAAATATATGGGATGAAGCTACATCCGGGAACCGGCAGAGGTAAGGGAATATCAAGTAGATGCATTTTGTATTGTTAGTACTCCTGTCTTGTCTTTTGGTCTCCGTTTCAGGTTGTAAAGCGACCTCCGGCGAAGATTATCCCGGCTTCAACAGGCAGTTCGACTCTATTGTGCAGCCTTACAGCTTTAATTTCACCCGCTGGGAGATTGAAACGCTGGCCGGTGAAATCCTGCGGCAAATCAGATCCCCATTGCCCGAACACGTCCTCACTGCCGACTCGGTTATTGACTATTTTCACCTCAAAGCCGAGCTGAACAGCCGTATCTTCAGGACCGAACTGGCTGCTTCCAGGGGTGATAAGTTGCCGCAGGAGGAAGATGCAGTCCTGCAATACATGGAAACACGGATTGCGGAACTGAAACCCGCAGTAGAGAAAACCCTTGCCAGGCAGATAACCGGTGTTCTGTCCGAAGAGGAAATTTACAATCCCCTGGACAGCGAAAGGCTAAAGCTGACCTTTCCGGCTGTCAGATTCAAACTCGAAAAACCGCTTAACCTGGTGGTTGTTTCTCCCCGGGACAGGATCGAGAAAATCAGGGACAGAGTCCTTCAACAGGATCTATCAGCAGATCAATTAGAAGATCTGGAGTCGTCCCTGGACAGCCTGGACTTTTCATCGCTGGTCGTGCAGATCGGAGGTTTCGGCGCTTCTTATCCCTCTTTCGTGGCCGAGGGCGGCAGTCTGCGTTTCACACTTGAGACAGCGGCCGAAGAATGGTTGCACCAGTACCTGGTCTTTAAACCGCTGGGCCGGGCTTATGCCTTGCACCTGCTGAATATCTCAACAAACGAGGACATTACCATCCTGAATGAGACTGTAGCCGGGCTGGCTTCCGGGGAGATCGCGGGACTGGTCTATGATCGTTACTACGCGCATTTTTTTGAGGATGAAGACGGCGGTGAAAACATGAGTACACCCATAGTATTCGACTTTAACGCGACTATGCGGGAAATACGCCGCAACGTGGACCTGTACCTTGAACAGGGGCAGATCGTAACAGCCGAAAACTATATGAGCGAGATGCGTCAATACCTGGCAAACAACGGCTATTACATTCGCAAACTCAACCAGGCCTACTTCGCCTTCCACGGGTCTTATGCCATGAGCCCTGCATCAATAGACCCGGTGGGAGAACAGGTCAGAACCCTGCGAAAAAACAGCCTCTCCCTCGGCAATTTCCTGAAGCGGGTCTCAGGCCTGCAAAGCAGGGAAGACCTGGCCGAATCCCTCGAACAATCAAAGCAGCCTGCCCGCTGACGGTTCTCCTGACATGGTTTTCAGTTGAATTCCGGTTGTCTCAATGATACTATGATATTGCAGTCGCGGTGGAGTAATATCACAGATGTCAGATTGGAAAATAACGGCCAAGACCATATTTTGTAATGCGGTAGATGATGAAGTCACTCTGTTGCTGCACAGGAACGGGGATATTCATTGTACCGGGTTTAAAAAGTATAATGAACCCAATGAAATTACGCTGGCCCTGATAAAAAGTAAAACCTCTCTTTCAAAAAAGCCCATCAAGTGTGAAGGCGAGGGGTGCCCCCGGGTGGTGGGTTACAAAGAGCAAATAATAGCGGAAGAAACCAGATAATATGGCAGAAGCATCCGGACCTGATTTACCTCTGCGGGCAGCCGCGGAAACTCAAACGGCTGACGGAGTGAAAATATGCATTGAAAACCTGTCCCTTTCATTCGGCGGAGTTAAAGCCCTGACCGATGTAAGTATTGATATAAAAGAAAGGGAAATCCTGGCCATTATCGGACCTAACGGGGCCGGTAAGACCTGTGTTTTAAACTGCATCAACGGCTTCTATAAACCTCAAAAGGGCGACATTCTTTTCGAAGGTAAACGCATCACCCGCATCCGTCCGGATAAAGCAGCCAAATTGGGGCTGGCCCGTACCTTCCAGAACATTGAACTATACAGCGGTCTGAGCACCCTGGACAACATCATGGCGGCCAGGCATGTCCTGATGAAACAGAACTTCCTCAGTAGCGCCCTGTATTTCGGACCCGCACACAGCGAAGAAATCAAACACCGCAAAGTCGTCGAAGATATTATCGATTTCCTGGAAATCGAGTCCATACGCAGCAAAACCGTAGGCTCACTTCCCTACGGTATGCGTAAAAGGGTCGAGCTAGGACGGGCCCTGGCGCTTGAGCCTAAAGTCCTTCTGCTGGATGAGCCCATGGCCGGAATGAACCTGGAAGAAAAAGAGGACATAGCCCGCTTTATTATCGATATCTTCGAAGGACAGGGCGCGACATATCCGGAAACCCCTGTCCTGCGTGACGGAGTAAACTGCATCATCCTGGTTGAACATGATATGGGAGTCGTCATGGATATCGCCGATCGTATCGTGGTGTTGAATTTCGGTAAAAAAATCGCCGAAGGGACGCCGGAAGAAATCAGGACCAATCCCGAAGTAATTGCAGCCTACCTGGGCAACGAGCAAGAGTAAAAATTATACCCGGTTAATTTGAAAAAAGGTTTATATGTGGACCTGAATCTGGTTTTTATAATCGTCATAATAGCCATCGCCCTGGCTTTTGACTATACCAATGGAATGCATGATGCAGCCAATTCAATTTCCACCATCGTTTCAACCCGGGTCTTAACTCCCAAACAGGCTATCGTCTGGGCGGCGGTCTTCAATTTTGTAGCTTTCCTGATTTTCGGTACGTCCGTGGCCAAAACCATCGGCAGCGGCATGATCGATATCAGCACCGTAACACCGACTGTTATTCTGGCCGGGGTACTGGGCGCCATATCCTGGAACATGATAACCTGGTATTTTGGACTTCCCAGCAGTTCGTCTCACGCCCTGATAGGCGGATATGCCGGCGCTGCTATAGCTCACAGCGGTTTCGGAGTCATCCTGCTGGCCGGCTGGTACAAGACCCTCATTTTTATCGCCCTGGCCCCCGCTATCGGTCTGGTAATGGGATTCGTTCTAAAAGTGATAACTACCTGGTTAATCCATAAACAGAGACCGTCCACTATTAACAACTGGTCAAGGTACCTGCAACTGCTTTCTGCCGCCGCTTACAGCCTGGGTCACGGGGGAAATGACGCCCAGAAGACCATGGGAATCATCACCGGTCTGCTTTTTACCAGCGGTCTGATCAGTGAATTCAAGGTACCTCTCTGGGTAGTGCTGAGCGCACATTCGGCAATAGCTCTGGGCACTCTCAGCGGAGGATGGCGAATAGTAAAAACCATGGGGCAAAAAATAACCAAGCTGATGCCAATCGATGGATTTTGCGCAGAAACCGCCAGCGCAGCTTCCATCTTCCTGGCTACCCACATGGGGGTGCCTGTCAGCACCACTCATGTCATCACCGGGGCGATATCGGGAGTAGGGGCCTGCAAAAGGCTCACAGCCGTTCGCTGGGGTCTTACACTGCGTATTGTCTGGGCCTGGATATTCACCATCCCGGCAGCCGGGATCATAGCCTTTATCCTGTACCTGATACTGCGGACGTTTCTACCCACTTAATTCTTACCTGCGTCTTTTACCCGAATCCTTCGACATACTTTATTAAATGTGATTGCCTGCCAGGTTTCTACCAGCTCTTATCCCTTATTCTATCCAATCAGCAATGTATTGAGCTTGCGTAGCACCTCCGATATGGTCTTTTCCGGCAAGTGACAGATTAATTCAGCGCTGCGCGCCCGCCAGTCCAGGCTTTTCACCTGATCGGTTAAAATAGCGCCGGATACCGGTAATCCTTCCGGGAGAAGCACTTCAAACGGATACCCTTTGACCTGTCCTGTCACCGGGCAGCAAATCGCCAGTCCGGTCTTGCTGTTATAACCTTCAGGAGTCAGTACCACCGCAGGACGCCTTCCGGCCTGTTCATGCCCGGCCTGGGGATTCAAAGTAATCCAGACTGCATCGCCGCATCCGGGTATATAGACATTTTCAGCTACCATGCTTCATTCCCCACGGCTGGCCCTGTGTCTAATTCATGGTGAATGTTTTCCGGCGTTATTTTTGCCAGCAATTGCTCAAGTGTCATTTCAGGTTCAGGCACAGGTGCGACAACCAGTTTTCCTTCCTCCATGGTCACTTCCACCGGTGATTCACATTGCAAACCGGCTTCGGCGGCAAATGCTTTGGGTATTCGCAGGGCCAGACTGTTCCCCCATTTTTGGATACGTGTTTTCATTCTTTTCCCTCTTGATTAGTATCTACAATGAAGATACAACAGGGCGTACTGTTTGTCAATAATAAGGTATCACGATGAGCACAAGGGGCAAGGAAAGTGGGGAGAAGAAGGCTTGTTCCCCGGCAGCAGGGATCATTGCCTTCATCCTGTATCTGATACTGGGGAGTTTTTTACGCGGTTAAGGGGTTTGCCGGGCTTTTTTTATGTCAGACGACCGCGAGGGTGGCCGCAACAGTTGTTACGACACAGGACATTTTCTACGATAAATAAAACATACCTGAACCATGAGAATGTTCTTCTGAAATTCCCTTTCACCTTTCTTCTCCCCTATTGCCCCGGTCACAGAATCCCAAAATGCAGCTTGTAATCTGAAGCCCATTCAGAGCCCCGGCTCCCTCTTTCCACCTCCGGGGCGTAGGAATCTCTCAACTCCTTTCCCCACTTTCCTTGCCCCAACGCGGGAGAGGAATAAGAAGGTGAGGAGGCTATTTTCAAATCACCACCACCATTCGCTGACAGCCAGCACCCTATTGTGCTGCGCTCCGAAAAGGTAATATCTTGTTCATGAATGGCTGAAG
>JAFGOB010000166.1 GCA_016926695.1 Dehalococcoidales bacterium
AAGGGTGGTTCCCTAAATTCCGGAATACTGGCTCTATACCAACCGGAGCTGCGGCTCCCTAACACCGGTGTCGACACTCCTGCGACTCCCGCACCACCGGATGTTAAAGTAGCGGATAAATTGACCGTACCTCCATAATTACCGAAAGCCTCGCTCACCGCCAGAGAAGTAGCGGCGATTGATGTATAGTCAATGGTAATATACAGGGCCGTGCACCTGGAATCGCAATAATAACTTGAGGTAGGACCTCTTAATGAAACGCCAATTTGCAAATTATTGATATCCGTCCATGTCCAGGCTCCTCCGCCGGAGAATGGTTTGGTGGTCATTGTTGAAGGATAATCCGCATAGCTTGTTGTCAAGGTTTGTGCCGTTCCGCTAACAGCAGGACCTGTTCCAAGTCGCATGTTATAATAGGCACTCTCGCGTACCGTTGACGGATAATTTACAGTTTCGCGAAGGGCGAACATATGAATTGTCACCGAATTGATAGTCCCGCTAAGCGACTGGTCCGGTAGATCAAACCAATCGATCTTATAACTGGGATTTTTATTGTTGTTATACACATATGTAGCCGTATCCGGAGTGCCTGCATCATCAATTGCATCATAATGATTGGTAAGCCCAGCGGATAAATACAACTGTTTGGGATTACTATCTGCATTTGGTCTGATATCCGCACCGTTTGCCGCTGCCGGCATGGAAAACGCAACGAGCATTACTATCACCAGGAACACCGCCAACAGCGGAGAAACAACCCTCATATATCTTGATTTTACCTTCATAACCATATCATAGTCTCCTCTCATGGCGCTTTATGTATTATTTGTATGGTTATTATATGAAATAACTCAAGCTAGATCACTATCATGGATAACAAATATATCATAAATCTAACATACGAAAGTACCAGGCGTCAATAAAAACACTCATAGTGCGAGATTGTTTTCATGTTGATGGATATTCAGAGAAGTTTATTTGTTCAGCGGAAGAGTGAAGCTGAATTTGGAGCCTTTACCGACCTTGCTTTTCACCCGCATCCTGCCCCCGTGCGCTTCCACCATCCCTTTACAGATCGCCAGCCCCAGGCCCGTTCCCCTGGTCTTCCCGCTGACCACCTGCTCGACCTGGTAAAAACGGTTGAAGAGATTTCCCATGGCTTCCGGCGGGATGCCCGTACCACGGTCCTCCACACTGATAATCAGATTGCGTTTACCGGCTTTGGCCTCAATCACTATCGGAGACCCCTCCGGGGAAAATTTCGTCGCGTTTTCCACCAGGTTGCTGATAACCTGAGCAATCTTCAGCTTGTCACCCTGGATCACGGGAAGGTCCTTTGACAGGCGGATTTTTAAGATATGTTTCTCGGTAATGCGTGACAAATCATGTTCAAGCCAACTGAAAATATCACTCAGTTTTAAGCTGTTCCTATCCAGCACCATCTTCCCTGAATCAATCCTGGACATATCCAGGAGGTCCCTTATCAGGAAAGTCAGGTGATCGGCTTCCCTGTTGGCCGATTGAAGGAAGTCCAACTGGTCCTCTTTGCTCCATTCCACGTCCTGCTCGATAAGGGTTTCGATGAAACCCTTGATAGATGAAAGGGGAGTCCTTAACTCATGTGAAACGTTAGCCAGCAACTCGCTTTTAGCCTTGTTCAGCTTTTTCAGGGTCTCAGTCTCAAGAGCCCGGGCTTCGGCCAGTTTCCGCTCCGTGATATCTTCCAGTATGCCGTCATAGAAGAGGACACTATCTTTATCGTCCCGCACAGCGGATATGGTGCAGGCAACCGTGATAACTTTGCCGTCTTTCTTTTTCCATTCCAGTTCCCGGGTAATTGCTCCCTGTGAATTTGTAACAGTGGAGATGAAACCGCTTCTTTCGGCAGGACGGGCATACAGCTTTGAGACGTCAATCTGAAGCAGCTCCTGTCGCGAATACCCGGTCAGGTCTTCCATGGCCTTGTTAACTTCCATGTAACGCCCTTTTTCGCCGGGAGCGGTACGGAATATCCCCAGTTTGATGTTATTGATAAGGCTGCGGTACTTTTTCTCCGACTCTTCAAGTGCGTTTTCCGTCTTTTTTCTTTCCGTGATATCCACCCAACTGGTCAGGTAATACTTGATCTTTCTATTAACCACAATCGACTTGAAATTGGTATCCACCCAGAAGATCTCGCCATTTTTCTTTTTCATACAGCGCTCACCCCTGGAATATCCCCGCTTCATATCACCATGGAAATTCTCCAGGTTGATACTTATATCTTCCGGTTCCCACCATGGGTAAGGTACGACTTTCCCAACCACCTCTTCCTCTGAAAAGCCCGTCAGGTTTTCAAAAGCCTCATTGACGTATTTTACAGCGGTATCCGGCTCGATTACGTAAATAGGATTGGGGGCATTATTTAAAATGCTGGAGTTAAAATCCTCGCTTTCCCTTAAGGCTTCTTCTGCCAGCTTTCGTTCTGTAACGTCCTCGATAAATACCATGAAATAATGAAATTCACCATCAGACTGCCGTACTGCGTAAATTGTCATCATTCCCCAGATAGTTGTTCCGTCTTTGCAGATACAGCGCTTCAAGGTTTCATATCGTTCTATTTCTTCCCGGTAGACTTTGCCGGCATACTCAATATTCTTCGAAATATCATCGGGATGGGCTATATCCGTCAGCGTGCGAAAGGTCAATTCAACCTCGCGATAACCCAGCATACGGCATAAAGCCGGATTAACTTTCATGAAATGAAGGTCAGCACTGACCATAGCCATGCCCAGAGGTCCCTCTTCAAAGATCTTGCGGAACCTTTCCTCACTTCGTTGAAGCGCAATCCTGGCAAGCTGGCGATCGGTTATATCCCTGGCTGAAAAAAGTACTCCGGTGATACGCGAGGACTGGTCTCTGAGCACGGTACAATTAAATGCCATGACACGTTCTTTGCCCTCTCTGGTCATCACGGGATTTTCGTAATATTCGACAGACTCCATTTCACCTGCCATCAGCTTCTCGAATACCTCTTTTACCCTGCCGCGCACTTCCCCTATCAGGAAAATATCAAACCAGTTTTTGCCTTTAATTTCTCCTTCGCTGTAACCTAAAACCTCACATCCTTTTTTATTTACAAGAGTTATACAGCCGCTGGAGTCCAGAGCAATTATCATAACGCCGGCTATATCCAGATACATCTTGGCCTGGTCGCGTTCTTTCTGGATGGCCTCTTCCGCTGTCTTCCGGGCGGTAATATCCCTCATCACGCCCTCAACGGCTGTAATAAGTCCGTTTTCATCCCGTACAGCGATGTTATGATGTTCGGTCCAGGTTACTTTTCCATCCTTGCCCTTCCAGCATAAAATCAGGGATTTATCAAAGGAAACCTGATTATCGCGGCCGTCCCTGGCAGGCTGCCGATAATCGGGACCGATCAATCTGCGGGCAATATCCGGGGTAAGATAACAGTCATCCAGTGTATAACCGGTTAAGGCCGCTGCTGCCGGGCTGATATATTCCGCTTCGAGTTTCGGTTCCAGGCGGATACGGTATACCATTTCCTGGGCATTATCGGACAGCAAACGAAAACGTCCTTCACTTCTTCTCAACTCTTCTTCAGTCAAGCGGAGGGAGGTAATATCAGTCCAAAAAGAAAGGATATTAACTAATTTCCCTTCTCTAAAACAAGGCACTACCTTAACCGAAATCCAGAGAGGGCGTCCCTCTCTGGTCTTAAAAAGCTGTTCCGCTGGATCCTTCCTGGATATTGAGGCATCCAGATCAGCCAGGTATTCTCCGGCCATTTTTTCAGGCCAGTACGGATAGGGGGCTTTTTGTCCCACCAGATCGGAGGAAGAGTAACCGGTCAGTTCTTCCAGTGCCGGATTGACATATCCAATCGAGGTATCAGGGTTAAAAATCAATACAGGACCGGGTACGTTTGAAAGCAATTCAACGGCGTAATCCCCAATACTACTGATAGCACCGTCCTCTTTTTTCAACATACCTGCATTCCTCAAAAATCAAAACAATGCATTATAATATACTTTTCTGCTTACAATATTATTACAAAACAGGTAGATATACCTTACAAAATTCTCACAAACTAAATTCCTATTTCATTCAGCCTTGAAGCCGGTAGTCCGCCTGTTTCAACTTGTTCTGCGCAACGGGGACTGTAAAGAAGAAAGTCGTCCCCTTTCCGAGGTCGCTCTGAAGCCAGATACTGCCGCCGAATTGCTCGACTATCCTTTTGCAAATCGGGAGTCCCAGTCCGGTCCCCCTCGGACGGTCTTTAAGTACATCTCCCACCTGGCCGAAGCGTTCAAAAATTTTCTGGTGATTTTCCGGCGCGATCCCGATCCCGGTATCCGTGATACTCACCGTGACCCATTGTTCCTTTTCCTTTACGTTATCCTTATCCAGCCAGGACCGTATTGTGATTTTACCATTTTCGGGAGTAAATTTGACCGCGTTGCCCAGGATGTTGGTAATCACCTGGATCAGCCTGTCTTTGTCGCCCATGATCCGGGGTAAGTCCGGTTCGATATTCGTAATTAGTTCCAACCCGGCCTTATCGATCAGCGGACGTGTACTGCCAGCTGCCGTCAGGATAGCCTCTTCCACTGAAATCTCTTCGATCCGCCATTGCATGCGTCCTGCCTGGATCTTGGAAAGATCGAGAAAATCATTAATCAGGCGTGTCAGCCGGTCGCTTTCCTCGTTGATAATGCCGAGAAACTCCTTCTGAGTCTCTTTATCTTCATCGTAATTCAGAAGTATTTCGGTAAAACTTTTAATAGACGTCAGCGGCGTTCGCAGCTCATGCGAAACGGTAGACAAAAAATTGTCTTTGAGCCTGTCAACCTCTCTAAGTTGTTCATTCGCCCTTTCCAGCTCTTCCTTGGCCAGCTTGCTTTCGGTGATATCCCTGCCCAGGCAGGTGACACCAACGACATTTCCCCTGTCATCCAGCACGGCATTATCGGTCCAGGAAATCCATCTCCAGCCTTTTAGTGTCAGGACCCGGCTTTCGGACATGACGGTGTAAGGCGGTATAAAGACAAGCTGGAGTTCCCTTTTTGCCCTTGACAGGTCTTCTTCATGAATATACCGGTTAACATTCGTACCCAGCAACTCTTCTTTTTTCTTGCCCAGCAGTCTGCAATAGGCGGGATTAACGAAAAGAAGCACCCCCCTTGTATCGATCTCAGCCATGACATCCGTCTGGTTTTCCACCAGCAGTTTATACTTTTTTTCACTTTCAGCCAGTGCGTTTTCCATCTTTTTACGTCCCGTAATGTCCCTGCTAACTGTAATCAGACCTATAACCTGGCCTCTCTCATCTTTCACCTGGGAAGTTGAGGCAAGTATGTTCACCGCCGTGCCATCCCTTTTCCTCTGGACAAGCTCCATCTCCTGCCATCCCTTTTTTAAAATCAGCTTTACCAGTTCCTCGATCTCCCCCGTCGATGTGTCCGGCCTCAAAATCTCACTGAGATTTTTACCGGTGACCTCATCCTGCCGCCAGCCAAAAATTTTTTCCGCTCCGTGGTTCCAGGAAACTATCTTTGATTCAAGATCGGTTGAAATGATAGCATCGGAGACATGATCTATCAACATAGCCTGGTATTTGATCTGTTCTTCAACTCTCTTACGCTCGGTAATATCCCGTATCACCTCCTGGAAATAGCCCTGAGTCAGGGGTGAAATAGATGCTTCTACATATATGATGCTGCCGTCTTTACGCAGCGCCTGCCTTTCAAAATACATTTTCTCTTTGGCGTTAATCCTTTTCAGCCGTTCGACAGCTTTTTTTTGCTCTTCTGGAAGATAAGTCTTTTCAAAAGCCAACCCGATCAGCTCCTGTTCGGAGTATCCGAACATTTTTTGAGCTGCCGGATTGGCCATGACTATTGTTCCTTTCATATCCATCCGTAAAATCGCATCCTGTGACAGCTCGATCAACTGGCGGTAACGCTGCTCGCTTTCATGCTGGGCTTCCTCCGCCCTCCACCGCTCCAGAATATTCCAGGCTGAATCTATAATCAGGGTCAACTGCTGGACATCCGGCTGGTCGTAGTCTTCGTCCTTGTTGGCTACGCTGACCACAGCGGCGATCTCCTGATGACGGAATACCGGTATAAAAAGGCTTCTGTCAAGTCTATAACGACCTTCAGGATACCCGTTCAAAGTCGGAGACGGGCTCTGGTTTTGATTCACTATCAGCGGCTTACCCTGTTTGACAACATTCCCCAGCAAACCCGCCTGCTCTAATTTAAGTCGGCCCTTTCTATTTATCGAGAGCTGTTTACTGATCAACTCCTTCGACCATGAAACCATGGAAAATTCATGGTTCTCGCTGGAGTATAAATACAGTAACCCTATCCTGCTGCCAGTGAGTTTGACCATTTCCTCGAGCACAAAATATAAAAGGTCGCGGGTATGTTCGGCTTTATACTGGGCTATTTTAACCAGACTTTCCAGGCGAGATTGATTGCGTTTACGTATGTTCTCAACCTGTTTACGCTCCGAGATATCCCTGACTACCGTTAATATAGCTTTCTTCTTTTCATATTCAATATACTGGCTGGAGGACTCAACGGGGATATGCTTTCCTTCCCGGGTAATAATCTCGGTCTCGGTCACCTGGAAACCCGCCGGTATTACATCCTGTTCATGCCCGGAACGGTACAGCAGGCTTTCAGTCGCCCTGACATTTGAGTTCAGTTTAAAAAATTCCTGGCGCGGATAACCCCAGAGTTTACAGGCGGCATCGTTTATTTCCAGAAACCTGTTCCCGGTATCAACAATGTAGATCGCATCTGCAACACTGTTAAAAATGGTCTGATAACGGTTCCTTGATTCCTGCAAAGCCACCTCAACCAGCCTGCGTTCGGTGAAATCCACCATCGTACCGAGTGTGGCCCTGCTGCCAGCGTACATTATCGAAATAACCGTTTCCGTAACCCAGCGGACCTCACCGTCTTTACGTATTATCCTGAATTCATAGGTTGAAGGCCTTTGAGCTTTCAGCATCCTGATAGCACTTCTCTGGACAAACTGCCTGTCCTGGGGGTGAACATAATCCAAGGAATTTTTCCCCAGCAACTCCTCCTGAGAATATCCGGTCATGTCAACAAAACTGGGGTTAACCATACGGAAGACCCCATCCTGCACCACGTAGATGGGGGTGGGTGAATGCTGGATAATAAGGTCATTGGCTCTTTCCATTGCTTTCCGTTGAGTAACATCGCGAAAAACGCCCAGCGTGGCAATGAAATGCCGGCCTTTAACGAAGCCGCTGATATTACCCTCAACGTTTATTTCACGCCCATCCCTGGTCTTAAACACGGTTTCAACAAATTCCAGCTTTTCTCCCTTTACAACCCTGTTAAGCAGCCTTAAGCAATGCTGCAGCTTGTCCGCAGGAATGATATCGCTTATGTTCAGAAAGGGCAGACCTTCTTTCCGGTATCCCAGGGTATCCAGCCATTTTTGATTGGCCCATACAATTCTCCCTTCAGAGTTAATGGACTGTATCAGATCATTAGCATTGTTAACTAATTGAAGGTCGTCAATATCGTTATCATAGTGGCTGGCAGTTTGATGCCTCAAAGCACCGGCTATTTCCCTTAATAGCTCCGTTTCCATCGTATCACCGGGATTCTTGATATATTTTTTCATCCTGAGTATAACCTCCAGTTCTGAACTGGTACTATTTAGCCTGTCTGGAAACCCTGCTTTACCCTGGATACAACCTCCAGCGGGCTGAACGGCTTGCTTATAAAATCATTCGCACCCACATTCAGGGCTTTCTCTTTATCGATCTCCCGACCTTTAGCTGACAACATGATAATACGGGTGTTCTTTAGCTCCGGAATTTGCCTGACAGCCTCACAGACTTCATATCCGTTTTTCCTGGGCATCATGATATCCAGAAAAATCAGGTCAGGTCTTTTCTCTATAGCTTCATTCAGGGCTTCTTCACCATCGGCCGCGACAAAAACTTCATACCCCTCTTTGGACATGAGAAAGGATAAAGACCTGATCAAATGGGGTTCATCATCCACTATTAATACCCTCTTTTTATCCATGGCAATCCCCCTTTCTCCGGCTTCCATATATACTTAACGTTATAAAAAATGACCATTTAAAGTTGTATATTTCCAGGTATCAATTTCATTTTTCGGTATAAAAAAATATCGTTAAGTATAGCTATCTCTCGATAATAATTCTGAAAGTACATTGTCCTGCCTGTCCGCTCTCGTTATCTTCCCTTTCTTCGTCTATCAGGGCTATGCGGATCTCGCTGAAAATCCCGGTTTCAGCCAGGGTATTCGCGTATTCGATAACATCCGAACGGCTGGCTGCCCTTCCCTCCAGGTCCAGCCCGTCGGGAGTAGAGCTAAACCGGCTGTAATAGGCCCCCGCCGGCAAGCTGGAATAA
This sequence comes from Dehalococcoidales bacterium, assembly GCA_016926695.1. The sequence goes on from JAFGOB010000166.1 coordinate 8,435, forward strand.
ACAATCATAAAAAATTGTGACAGCTCGCCGCTGCCGGAAATCAATTCATACTCTTTCTGTAATTCCAGTGTTTCCGCCTTGAGTCTGCTTATTTCACTCTCTATTGAAACCGCTTCGTCCAGTGAAAGTCTGCTTAGCCTTAGACTGCGGCTGACTCTGTCATACTCGGCCTGGAGCTTACCGGCCTCAGCCACAGCGGTATTTCGGATTTGCAGGACCGCTATAAGAATAATCACTGCCAGGATGATAACTGCATACGGTATAATTTTTTGGAAAGAAAGAGGTCTGGCAGCAGCCCTCTTTCTCCCCTGAAGCAGATCGACATTGACATCAATGTAGCCGTTTGTGTCATTTTTCGCAGGTTTACCCCTGTTAACGTTCTTAAGAATCAGACCCAGGTTGCCGGCATAAAGGTTTAATGGATAATTCCCGGGCAGCTTGCCCTGGAAAGATATTTTCCGGCCGGGACGGCCCAGTTTCTCCAGTATCAGGGCAGCGGTAGCCTCGTCATCAGCCTGTGAACCGGTTAAAATAACCGCAGTATCGGGCGAAATCGGACTGCTTTTATTGGTAAGGTTAAAAAATTCAATTGTCCGGTTAAGCTCGTCCTTCAGTCGAAGAATATTATCATCCAGGCTGGCGCCCCTACTCTTGGGCGCTGCGGTATGCAATGTGACAGGCAGGCCTCCGGAAATAATAGCGATATCAAACCGGTCAGGTTCAAAGTCAACAATGAGGGCATCGTCCTGTTTCACAGCCCTTGCCAGGGCCAGCGGATTGATATCAAACTGGACCAGGTTGACCTTCGCCAAACTCATGGTCTTCACCAGGGCATCGATCAGCAAGCGCGGTATGCCCAGTACAAAGACCCTGATTTCATTGCCTGAGTCGGAGAATATTTGCCAGTCAATATACAGCTCGTCCAGAGGGACTTTCAGTTCCCTGCGGGTAGCCCTTTCTATAGCCTCGCCTTGCTGTCCGGATTTAACCCCGGGCAACGCCAGAAAACGGTAGGTAAAGGAAATTCCCGCAATACTAACGACAACCTCGTTGCGCGGCAGGTCCATCGAGGAAAAAAGGCCATCGATAATCTCAGCCAGGGCTCCCGGGTCCAGGATTTGACCGTCCCTGACCATTCCGGCGGGAATGGCAAGGGTTTTCCACTTTTCCGGCACGCTTCTCCTGGCAGAGACGATCTTGATTTTATCGTTGCTCAGTACAATTGATACAGGCATTCAATCTCCTCATTGAACGATAGCCGCCCTTACCACCAGCGACAAACTCAAGTCAACGGTAACCTCTTCATACTCACCGGCGCCAGTCCGGCGGCTGCTTGTGATTATCATTTCTTCAATAGCCAGGCAGGGAAACGACTCCCGGTTTTCCAGATCAGACAGAAAAGAGACGAAGTCATCCTGATCTCCTGCGACAATCAGCTCAAGCGGGAGCATATCGTATGTGCCGTTTCCTATATTTCTTTTCAGCCATTGTTCTGTTGAGACCGGATTGACCTTCAAATTGCGCTCCGCAGCGGTATTCAGCAGTGAATTTATAACCTGGGTCACATCAAGGCTATCTCCGGACACAAACAGCCTGGCTGACTGGTTGTCCGCCCTGGCCTGTTCCAGCAGCTCCTGCAAATTTTCAGGAGGTCCTTCCATTAAACTCAGACTTTGAGTCGTGTTGTCGATCTGGTCGATAAGGATGTTTTTCCCCCCTTCCGCTCTCAAATAGTCTGAAAGCAGGTAGACAATGCCCAGTACAAGGCACAGGACCAGTATCACATATAGTAACTTAGTACGCGCCAAAGCCAATCGTCCTTTTACGACTTAAATCCTGATCGAAAACGCATGGTCTATTGGATTGTCATCTCGCCCTATTCTAAGATTTCTGCTGGCTTTTGTATATAAGAAATAAAATCACCAGGTTTACAATGGCAATACAGGCTAAAAAAACGTTAGTTAAACCAATTGAATCGAATGACATATCATCTTTCCCCCTTTAAATTAATTCTGGGTTAACCTTTCCACATTCCATGAGACCAGAGCCGGTATTCCGTTTTTGATTGTGATATCCGCCGTAATCGACGTATTTCCGGCCATGGACAATATCCTATAGGCATCGGCTGAATCGCCGGTTGCTATTTCGACGGTTTTTATATAGCCGGCCTCCCCCGCTCCTCCCCTGTAGGCTATGGCAAAAACAGTGTCCGATATCCTGATTATGCAGGGCTCATAGCCGCTGGATGTATCAAACTCAAAGGTATCGATAGCTGTCTGATTGATAGTGCCATTTGAGTCTATTAATATAGTTTTCAGGAAACCATCACTGGATTTCCCGCGGTAAACCACCGCATATACGTTATCCGAAACAGCTATTATATAAGGCTCGTATCCGGCAGAATTGTCGAATTCAAAGGTGTCAACCACGTGCCTGGATATGATACCTCCGGTCGAAATGTCCAAGGTAGTAATATAGCCGTCATTACCGGATCCCCGGTAAACTATCCCGAAGATACTACCTGAAGTTTTCGATATGCGGGGCGTATAACAGGCGGTATTATCAAATACAAGGCTGCTGATAATGCCGTGGCTGATCTGCCCTTTGCTATCAACTGTTAAAGTAATCAGATTACCCTCACCGGACATGCCGCGGTAGACAACCGCAAAATAATCGTCTGATATCCAGAGAGAATCCGGTTCATGGCATGTTTGGCTGAAACTGATATCGCTAACCGACGTAGCGGTAATAGTCCCGCCGGATGAAATTTCATGGGTAGCAGCATAGCCCTTGTTCGAAGGCCCTCTGTAAACCGTAAAGTAGTAGTTGCCCGAGGCGTGAATAACACGCGGTTCATTGCAGTGTGACGTCACAATAACCTTCTGGTCCACCAGAACCTGGTTTATAATTCCCCGGGAGTCGATGCGGACGGTGGCTAACATGCCCTTTTCCTTCGAAGTGCGATAGACCACGGCCAATATCCCCTCGGAGACCTCAGCCACATCAGGCTCAAAACCCGAACCAGCGACAACCAGGCTACTGATGATATTCCCGGATATCGCACCGTCGTTGCTGATTTCCAGGGTTTTCATCACGACCCGGTTGGCGGAATCCCGGTAGACCACAGCGTAGATGCCGGATGAGACCCTGACTATCACCGGAGAATATCCGTCAGCATCAAATTTAAGGCTGCTGATAACGGAATGGGTAATCGTCCCGCCGGACTCATCACGGGAAGAATTACCGGAGGTCCTGGTCACGGTAATGTCAGGAGAAATACCGTTGATCCTGTCCGACAGGATATAGCCGGTGCTGTCTCCCACGTTAACAAGATCCGAGTCCAGATCTTCCTCGGCCAGACTCCAGATAGCATGCTCCACACCTGCTTCTGCGGCATATGTCTCCTGTGAGGTACGGCTGAAAACGGCAGAACCGATTGAATTCGAGCTGGCATGCGCCAGGAAAGGCGCGGTAACAAGCGCTCCCAGCGCCAGTACACCCAGCACAATCGGCAGAGCCAGACCGCTTTCACCCGCCAGCAAACCGATTGTTTTACGGATGCTCCGGCAGCCGTAGACAGACCTGATATTTTTCTTGCTCAATGACATCCGTCCTTCCTGAAATAAGTGAGGTAATCTCCATCGAAACGAGCCTTGAATCCGGCTCCACCGTGAAACTGAGACCGGTAATATTGCGTGCCAGAATCATGGTTGAGTTCCCTTCCACTCTCTGTAATTGTTTACCGGCCAGAGAGTATGTCACAGTCCGGCCTGACGGGAATGACAGCACCAGCGATGTACCGCCGGCGGCGGTCACCGCCATCTGAGCGTCATAGTTGAACCAGTACTCCGCATTCTGCATTTCGTGAACAACGCTTAGCCGGTCATTGCCGTAGCCGCTGACTGTTGTCATCTGGTACAATACCGTACCCGCCGCCACGAAAATCAGCCCGCTAACAGCCAGCACTATCAGCATTTCCACCAATGTATATCCCCGTTCCATCTTCATCAGCGATTGGCCTTGTACCCTTCCAATGAATATATCAAGCTTCCTTCACGCGAGACATTCACGGTTATTTTTTGAATATTACCGGAGCCGTAGAGAGAAGAGTCCGCGATAACATTAACCGCGTACCCAGCCGGTGTATCGATGCCGGGATATGAGAAACCGCCCGGATCGTAGTCAGCGGCTTTAATCATTTCCATCTGTGAACGCGCCAGCCCCTGTACCCGGGCATCTTCCGCCTGCGCACTGACTGATATCGCGCCTGCTGAAAGAGCAGGAACAAAGGTTGTTACGATTACTCCCAGGATAGCAATAGCCACCAGGGTTTCCACCAGTGTCATTCCCCGTTCTCCGCAGGGAGCGCGGAGCGATTTTCTCAACAATTCCTTGAAACGTGTTTTCATGCTCAATATTCCTCAACGGACGTGGCTGATTATGGTGTAAATAGGCAGCACCATCGAGACCATGATAAAAGCGATGCCGATACCGATAGCCACGGTCAAAGCCGGTTCAATCAGGGCAATTAATGACTGTATTTTTTTATCCGTGTGTTCCTGAAAATAAGCGGCCAGCGTATCCAGGGATGTGTCAAGCGTACCGGTTTGCTCTCCGGCAGTGACCATCCTCACCATTATACGAGGGACCAGTGTTTCTTCACTCATGGGTCCGGCCAGACCTTCTCCCTGCATCAGCTTGTCTTTGACTCTGGTGAAAGCCTGCATAATAATGCGGTTTCCGATCATGGACTGTATGGCAATATCCATGATGCCCGGCAGGGGGATCCCGGCTGCCAGCAGCATGGATACCGTACGACAAAACTGGCCCATATTATGTTCAATAATAATTTTACCCAGTACCGGAAATCCAAGCATAAAACGGTCAATCGCCACTCTTCCGGCTGGCATCCGGTAAAGCAGAAAAACAGCCGCTATGATCGCAATCACGAAGAGCAGGAGCTGTAGTTTGTAGTTCAGGAAAAAATTCATCAGTCCGATAGCGAACAGCGTCACAGGCGGCAAATCGGATTGAAACGATGAGAACAAATTCAACATGGGAGGTAAGACCGTAGTAACCAGCAGGATGACAACCCCTATTGCCAGACAAATCACGAAAACAGGATAAACCATGGCATGCCGGATTTTCGAGGTTATCTTTGCACGGTTCTCCAGGTAGGAGGCCATTTGTTTCAGTCCTTTTTCCATTTCTCCGGCTTTCTCGCTGCTCTGGATTACCTGCTGGTAGGACTGGGAAAAGACCTGGGGATAACTCTTGAAGGCCTGGGATAATGAACTACCCCCTTCCAGCTTTTCGATCAGACCCCTGATAACCTCTTTCAGGGCAGGTTTTTCAGCCTGGTCGAGCATAAGTTCCAGGGCAGAGTGCAGCGACGTGCCGGCCTCGATGAACGCGGCCAACTGGCGTGAAAAATCGATGATGTCGGAGGTTTTGACGCCGTAAAGGGAGGGTATGAGCTGGCTGAGGCTCTGACGCGGGGCCCTGGACTGAAGATTAAGGACGTACTTGTACCCCGCCTGA
>JAFGOB010000167.1 GCA_016926695.1 Dehalococcoidales bacterium
AAGGGTGGTTCCCTAAATTCCGGAATACTGGCTCTATACCAACCGGAGCTGCGGCTCCCTAACACCGGTGTCGACAACCACACAAAGGAGGGTGCTGTGATGTGGTTTGCATATGTAATTTTATGTGATAACGATTCTGTTTTAAAGGACATACCAAAAAGGTCCTGCCTGCCGGCAGGCAGGGGGTGCTGTGATGGCGAATAAAAACGAAAACAACCTCATTCTCTATCAGGATGAAAACAGCATAACCAAGGTATTCGTACGTTTTGCTGACGAGGATTTGTGGCTGACTGAATTACAGATTGCGGAAATATACGATACGACACAGCAGAATATTAACCAACACATCAGAAACATTTACAAGGCTGGCGAATTGCCAACGGAGACAACTTCCAAGAAATTTTTGTTAGTTCGTTCCGAGGGCACACGACAAGTCGAGCGTAATATCGACCATTACAATCTCGATATAATTATCGCTATCGGCTACCGTGTGCAGTCGCAGATTGCCACTCGCTTTCGCCGCTGGGCTACCCAGCGTTTGCACGAGTATATCCAAAAGGGCTTCGCGAGGGATGACGAGCGGCTAAAACAAGGCGGCGGCCGTTATTTCCGTTGATGAGGCTGGCGTTGATGTTGTTTTCAACAAAGGCGTTAATGCTGTAATTGGTGAAAATAATAGTGGAAAATCAGCGCTTATTGATGCGATACGAATTGCCTTTTCAACCATCCCATATAACTAAAGAAATTTATTTCACTAGGGAAGACTTCCATATTAATCATCGTGGTCAGAGAGCGGAAACAACGCAAATTGATGTTTATCTTGACGATGTTCCCAACAAACACAAAAACTATACTAATCACACTTTATCCTCCATCCACGGTGTCAAAGGAGAAACATATGATGCTATCTTATTACTAATAGAAAGTCGTACCGGAAAAACTCTTACCCCCTCTTTTCTTAATACGGGCAATTTAGGGCTGGAACTTATGCGCATAGCATATGTAGCAATGACAAGGCCGCGAAAACTGCTTGCGGTTGCTATGCCAAATATAAAAAGCACAAAAGATTATGGTAGATTTCCTAAAGCCAATTGGGATTATGAGTATATGGGATATTGATGCCGAAGACGCGGGCAGTCCGGACAATAAATAAACGTCGGCGTACATCTCCGAAAGCTATACACCGACGCTTTTTCCTGCAATACACTCGCACCCGACCGTAAAGTTCTTTTAGCCTTCTTTATGGCAGGTGCCCTTACTCCGTTGGATTAAAGGTGAACTGGGGTGCCGCATTTTTCTAAGCCTGTTATCAGCCTTGGCGTGAGCTTTTTATTTCGTTACCTCTTTCATTACCTTTTGAATATTGTCCACGTTCTCCAGATCGGTGAAAAGCTTGATAGCCCGGTCGATCTGACCTTCGGTCAATACCCGCAGGGCATTATGTCTGAACTTGTCCGCCAGTTCATCCTGTGTCATGGCTGACTCCGTGCCTGATCTGCCGTGGGGATAATCCTTTTCCGCGTAGAACGTTTGTCCCCTGGCCTTGACCTCGACTTTTGCCGGAACGACCGAGGGATCCCTGGGCGACGGTGTATGGTATTCTTCCCAGGATACCTTGTCCATGAATTTAATAATCGAGGGGTTCCTGAGTGTTTCGGGGTCCAGCCAGTCTATACCGATTTTTACCCTGTGTGCGGCGACTGAAAAGAGGTAACGGGCGTTGAACTGGGCGTCTTCAATATTATTTAGCGTCTTGTTGCCGTAAAGAGGATGGTCCATGGGCACCATGGCGTAGGCATGTACACTCTCGATTTCGTCAGGAGTAAGGTTATTGTTATCGATAATTTCGTAGAAGCAGTCAAGCAGTCCGTGCCAGACGGAGCAACTGGGATAAGGTTTATATTGCATGCGGAAGTTATACAGCCAGGACCTGCCCAGCTCTTCAGTAAGGTGTTTAGGATACCAGTCCTTATAACCTACCATATACCAGAAACCGTTTTCAGGGTCGTCGAGCTGTGTTAAATCTCCCGTATAACCCATCTGGGCATAAAAAACCGCCGACAAAGCTCCCATGCTCTGAAATCCGGGCGCGCCGTATTTTAAACTCCAGCGCTGTCCGGCGGAGCCGTATCTGCCGTGCGTCATGACAATACAAAGGTGTCCCGCGATTCCGAGGGCATGGGCCAGTTGTATACGGTCCAGTCCCAGTATCCTGCCTGCCCCGGCAGCCGCCCCGAAATTGGAGTAGGCATTGCCGTGACGCTTGAGATGATGCGGTATGGGTTTAGCCTGCACTTCCTTAGGGTCGAGGACCTGTCGAAGCGTGGCCCTGGCCAGGCGGGTGGAGATTTCCAGTCCGATGGCTGTGGAAAGGATCAGTTCCCTGCCTGTCGCTCCCCCATTTTCCGCCATGGTCAGGATAGCAGGCAGGACGTAGGAGGGTTCGTTACCGCTGGCGATCATGGAAATGTAGTCCGGTGTATACATCAGTTCCCCGTTGATCAGGGAGGCAGTGGACAGGCCGACCTTAAACCCGCAACCGATAACCGAGGCTTCAGGAGGACCTCCGAATCTCTTTGCCAGGGACAGGTTGATCTTTCCCTTGTCGGTCTGTGAAGCCACCAGCGCGCAGCCTACGGCATCCATCAGGATCATCTTAGTCTCCTGGACGATGTCGGGCGGCAGGTCTTCAAACCTGGCTTTCAGCGCAAAATCGGCATACTGCTGGATAATTGTATCTTGCGGCATTTCTTTTTCTCTCCTTTTTGAATGTACTGTTAATGCGATTGATTAAAACAGCCCGGATATTTTATTATGATGTATCCTGATTGTACAATACCCCTGCCGGAACGATCAATATATGCCAAAGTAAAATGAAGGATGCTGTGCTTGAAGCGTGGTTTGACTCAAGAGTTGAATCGAACTAGAATATACACCAAACATGCTGTAATTGAAAAAAATATTTCAGGAGAGGTATATGAAAATTACCAAAATTGAGTGTATTCCTATCTATATCAAGTACAAACATGCCAGCCATATGGGAGGACGTGTGATACCGGGAGCGGAACCGGTGATTGTAAAAATCCATACTGATGAGGGAATTACCGGTATAGCTGAAGCCGGACATACCTCTCTGGGATATATCGGTGAGGGACAGGATTCCCTGATGGGAATAATCAACAACCTTTTCTCTCCCATGATACTTCTCGGAGCGGATCCTATGCAGATCGAGAAGCTGACAACCAAAATGGACAGGATGACCAAGCATAATAACCAGGCTATAGCAGCCATTGATTTCGCTCTGCATGACCTGGTAGGCAAGAAATTGGGAGTCCCCGTTTACCAGCTTTTGGGCGGGCTGTGTAACCCTAAAATTCCGCTGGGTATGGTGATTTCGTACGGTCCTCCGGACTGGGTGGCGGAAAAGGCCGTGGAGGTCAAGAAGGCCGGTTTCAAGAGCATCAAGCTCAAAGTTTCTCCAGGAGAGACGGACAAGGACGTTGAGAATATTAAAGCCGTCAGGGAGGCGGTGGGTTATAATATCAAGCTGGGCATGGACGCCAACGGCGGCTGGGACTATTTCCAGGCGCTTGATGCCCTGAAAAAGATGGAGAAATACGACCTCTTTATGTTTGAGCAGCCGGTGCCGTGGTGGGATATCGACGGCATGGCCAGGTTGAGGCAGAAGGTGGGTATCCCCATATGTGCGGATGAGGCCGCAACCGAGCTAAGCCATGTGATGGAGATTGTCCAGAAGAATGCGGCGGATGTATTATTTATCAAGGTGGCCAGGGTGGGCGGCCTTTCCAAGTCACTCAAGTGGCTGTCCATCGCCAGGGCGGCCAACCTGCCTGTAATGTGCGGGTGTCTGACCGGTACGGGTTTCGAGTCCGCGGCGCAGACCCATCTTCTGGCAGCCAGCGAGTGGATGGGGCATCTCGAGCATGAAAACAACGGACCGCTTCATCTGCATGACGTGTATGATACCGTCACCAATCCGATTACCGATGATATTGCAATAAATCTTCCCAGGTACGAGAACGGCTATCTCTATCCGCCGGAGGGTCCGGGCCTGGGTGTGGAACTGAATGAAGACCTGGTAAAGACGCTGATTACCCCCGGAAAGCAGCCGACCGTGGTATCACTGTAAAAACCGGTTTCCGGTAAGCAAGGAAAAAAGCAATGCCGGCATAGTCGTCCGGGCAATACTTCCTTTTCACTTCATTTCGCTGGACTGACTGATACAGGGAGGTAACGCGGGGATATGCGATTCAAATGTGTTTCTCCAGGAGGGGTGTCTGTGGGCGGCAAGCTGTATCACGCGGTTTCCAAAATCGCTGTAGGTATAGCCCATATGATCAGCGGCTAATATGGTGCTGGTGTCCGGACTGATATCCGAATTGGGATTTACGTCTATGACGTAGAAAATGCCGTTTTTCAGGCGCATATCAATCCGGGCATAGTCCCGGCAGCCCGAGACCAGGTAAGCGGATCTGCAAACACGTTCAACATTGCGGTATGCTTCTTCGCTGAGCGGAGCAGGGAGGACTGTATTAATTTTCTGGTATTGTTCAGACTCCGGTATGAATTTGGCTTCATAAGAGCAAAGCCTGTCGCGTTCATCTTTGAACGAAGAAAATTCCATCTCGGCCGGAGGCAGCATATCAATTCTGCCGTTTCCCCAGAGTGAAACGTGCAGCTCCCGTCCGTCAATAAAGTCCTCTACCATGGCCGGCTGACAGTATGAATCGATTATAAAGCGGACCCTGTTACTGAGTTCTTCTTGCGTGAAACAAACAGCGTTGCGGTCTATCCCTTCGCTGCAGTGTTCGTTGGAGGGTTTGACAATGGCCGGGAAGCGGTTCCATGTCACTTCGGAAGGATGATTGTACAATTGCCATCCGGGGGTCTTGATTCCGGATCTGTCCAGGAGTGACTTTATTCGGCATTTATCCTGGGTAAGGGCGATGGTAGCCGAACTTGCACCGGTGAATGTAAAGCCCTTTTGTTCCAGGTACTCCGTTACGAGCCATTCACTGTGATGTATGCCGGGGATGCTTTCACACCAATTGAAGACTATGTATTCGTGAGGATCAAATTCAGATAGGACTACATCGAGATTATCCGAGGTTATCGGAACCGGGGTGGTTTGGTATCCGGCAGAACTAATAGCCGTATCCAACTGTGAGGTTACGTTGAGCACCTCATCTTGCTCCTTTACTGACCAGGCAGGGTCCAGATTAAACAGCAACAGTATGGATAAATCTGATAGGCAGGAATTTACCTGCATTCAGGGATTCCCAGTTCCATTATTCTCCCTCCTGAAACCGGCTGCGGTGTATCATAAACGCCGGCTGCTCTTTTTATCAATATCAATGTCGGTGAAATTTATGCCGCGCTGAGGCGGCCTGACATTGGCCCAACCAGCTAAAAAGCTAAATTAATTTTAGCGTATTACCGTAGGGTAAATCAATGAAAAAAGAACCGGAATTCCTTTTCGTCAGAAGTCGGCTCCCTGCCCATGATATCTGATAAGGTGTTTATTATTTCCTATATTCTCAAGATCTGAAGATCATGAGTACGTCTTAAGCTATCTGCTTCAGGCATCAAAGTTGCCCGTTTGCCATTGCGTTTCTCGACTACGGCGACTGATTTATTATATGTAATATTAATATTATCAGTCGTAACTGCTTCCTCAAGCTTGGTTGTCCTCATTGCTGCTTCCTCCGTTATCAGAATCTTGAGGAGTTAGATTTACATAGTTGTCAGGGGTCCAATCTATTTCTTTTTTCAGTATTATTCTGGATTCGGTTGTTTCCGTAACGTCCTGGGGAGAGAGTAACAGGACGGCATCAGATTGCCAGTGTTGTACGCTGAATTTCCTGATATCCCCCGTCCAGGTGTCCCTTATGATATGATTAATTGTCCCCAGTATTTTCCCTTGAGAATCCAGCACCTCTGTTCCATACTCTACTTCCATCTCAAATACCTCCTTGATTGATGTATCAGCGGTTTATTTTTGGGTGGATACGGGATACCCCGTTCTGCGGATTACAAGATTATTGCCCTCGGCAGTTTCCTCCAGGTCAATACGTGCATCTCCGATGCTGACCTCCAGTGTTTTATCAACTACAAGTATAATCTTGTCCCGGTACCGAATAACCCGGTCGCTGCTGCGGGGAGTATCGGTCTGCAGGGTGAATCCCGAGTTTTCTTCTCTCACGCGTAAGCTCTCATCAGGCCTTAAATGACTTGCCTTCAAAGCCTCGAATAGAACCGCTGCCGCTAATTGACTTATAGAGATCATAATTATAAACAGACTCCAGCGCAATTTTGTCTCTTTTTTATTTTAAATATATGCTATTGATAGATGCATCGGGAAGATGGCTAAATAACTCCGGCAGGAAGATTCAATTGTTCAACCGGATAGACTATATACAGATAGCCCGTTTGGAGAGGAAAACTGACCGATCAGTCTATGAAAAGCTTTCGGTATTAATATCTTCAGTCAGGCCCTGCTTGATAGCATAGGCAGCGATTTGCTGGCGGTTCTTGAGATCCAGTTTGGTCAGTATATTATGCAGATGTATCTTCACGGTATGATGCGAGACCATCAGGTTGCTGGCGATTTCGCGGTTCGTAGCACCTTTGGCTATGAGGGTTGCCACGTCTCTTTCACGTTCTGTCAGGCAGAAAGCGGGACCTGATTTGATTTTGACGTCGATTTTTTCCTGAAGGTATTCGCTTACCTCGCTGGAAATCACAACGTCGCCTTTTGCCAATAGCGTGATAGCCTGGATAAACTGTTCGTAGCTTTGAGTTACCGATAAAAAACCCGTAGCTCCGGCTTTCAGGGCATCCGGCGACTCGCCCTTTCCTGAAGGAGTGGTTAATACAACCACAATTCCGGCCAGTTTTTCATTCAGCTTGCTGACAGAATCTATCCCGTGCGGGAGTATCCCTGTGTCTATGAGTATGATCTCCGGATGCAATTCGGTTACGGCTTGATAAAGCCCTAATTCCGAATCAACCTGTTTAAGGATTTTAAAGCCTGCATCGCTTAGTATACGTGCGATTCCTTCACGCAGAAGTGCATAAGGATGTCCCAGTACTATAGACGCGTTTTCCTGCGTTGGGGTGTCCTTCTTTTGCGACATAACATGTTACATTATATCAATTCCTGCCGATACTTCAAATAACCCGCCAGCGAAGAACCGTACGGTTAGCGGCAGAATTATGGGACAGGGTGATCTGTTAATCGACCGGTCTATAAAAACGGCCCCGGCACAACCGGTATAAATTGCGCAGGGGCTAAAATTGATCTATATGTAGTGTAGTGTCTTTCGGAAAGATTGCCAATAATTTAGCTTTATTTCATTGTATAGAGAAGTCTGAGACGCTAAAGTAGCTATCTGAGCTTAGTTCTCTTTGCGTCGTCTGAATAACAGGAAAATTACGCCTGCTGCCGGAATAAGACATAAAGACAGCCGGGGGGCCAGCATTCTTGATTTGCTGATATCGATGACCTCTCCGCCGATGGCCGGTATTATTACCCTGGTATTCTGGCTGAGACTGTTATTATCATAATCCGGGTCAGTCTCATTGCCGGTGACCTGGGCTGTGTTTGTAAGGTCAGTTTTAGACAATGATTCGGCCATGATCTCCAGGATGAGGGATGCAGCTTCTCCGCTGGCCAAATTGCCTATCGTCCAGATGCCGGTGCTGCTGTCGTATTTCCCTTTGCCGGGGGTTGATGAATGACAGGTTGCCCCGGAGGGCAGGGTATCGGTCGCACTGACACCGGTTACATCAGAGGGCCCATTGTTTAGAACCGTAAGGGTATATATATAGCAATAGCCGATATGCGCCGCAGCATTGCCGGTACCGGTGATTGACAGGTCAGCTTCAGAAACGATGCCGGTGAGGTCGTTACCCGTGTTGTTAGCGGTATCAATTTCACCTGTGCCGGAAACAGTAACGCTGTTGGTGACCGGATCGGGTGCAGCCTGGTCCACGTTCACTGTCAGGGAGATTAGCGGATAGCTGTCGCCGGCTGCCAGGGCATCGCTGCGGGTGCAGGTCAGCGTAACGGGATCACAGGTCCAGCCCTCCCCGTTTAATCCAGCGGTATGAAGGCCTGCCGGAAGGGAGTCATTTACTGTGACCGTTCCGATAGTCGGCCCGGTACCGTTGTTGGTTACCGTAATGGTATAGGTCGCCCCGGTCTGGCCCCGCTTGAAGCTGCCGGTATGGGTTTTAGTAATAGTCAGGTCAGGAGGCTGGTAGTTGCCGAAGTGGTTGGCCCTGTCCTTCTGGCCGGAGGTCAGGGTCACATCCCAATCGCCGTCGCCGGGGATATCGGGAAAGGTCTGTACCCAGCCGGTCTGGAGTACCTGGC
>JAFGOB010000168.1 GCA_016926695.1 Dehalococcoidales bacterium
GACTCTTATGGACATATATGCTCATCCATCTATTTTACTATATTCGCCGCAAGCGGCGGGGAATTAAACCCTAAAAGAGATTAAAAAACACCCCGCCCTGCGAGTATTAAGCCGGTTGGCCCGGACTTATTACCGAGTAGTTGCAGTTACCTCCATAAACGTATTTATCAGGAAGCCAGGCTCCATAATAGCACAATTGTTCTATTGCTGTCAAGAGTTCGATGTCACCTTTTTCAGGGAAGAGGTTTGAGGGAATAGGGAATAGTGGGAAAGCGATACAAAAATAACCAATAACCAAGAGACAATAACCAAATAGTATTGAGTTATGAGTAATGGTTGTCCTACAAAAAGCTATGAAAATTAAAATCCACCCCGCCCTGAGGATGCTGACCGACGGGTGAAAAGGCGGCGTCGGGATCCAGCATGACACCCACAGTGGTTATACAATTGAATAACAGACCTTTTTGCACTAACGTCAGTAATTAGTATCGGGAAAAGGGGACCGATAAGACAGATAGGACCGATAGGGAAAGGGTGTTGAAATTTAACAGGGCGGGATCAGGCGCAGAGCCATTCGCAGGGGCCGGTAATTGGTGGTGTAGCGGCACGGTGCCGCCATGCCTGTAATGGGGAGTAAGAATGTTCAATCATATTACAGGCTCAATATATATGTATATTCATATGATAGCTGATCTTTAGTTATACTATTGACAAACAATACTTTATATGGAACAATATCGCTACAGTATTTCTGCTGGATTATCCTGTAATCTCAATTAACATATATCGCCGCAATAATTAATATAAATTAAACAAATGTTCCATTTATACTCAGCTTGAGATAGGGGACAACGCAATGAAAACAAAGTTTGTTCCGATTGTTTTTTGGGTCTTAATCCTGATTCTGCTTCCAGGGTGCGACAACTCAGAGTCACAGACCCAGTCCAATCCCTTAAGCCCGAATTATACTGTTACGATCACTCCTACGCTTACCTCTTCTTCGAGTAGCTTATCACCTGTAGCCGTATCAGGTTCATCCTCAATATCTCCCTCAATAACTGCTGTCACTTCTGTTCCCGCACAATCACCTCCGGTTATGGGTACACCGATGCCCAGCATACCCCAGCCTTCGATAAAACTTGCAATTATGCCCGTCCTGGGAGAAGTAACAGACATGACCTTCAAAGTAGATGTTAAAACCTCCGATCTGAAAATGATTAATGAAGACAGGCAGGGTCTGTCCGATGCCAGGGCTTACGTGGTTTTTTACTGGACCAATATCCATGGCAGCTATTCCGAGGCCAGGCACTCCGACCAGGTGCCGCCGGAAGAAGTGGTAGTCAGCGGCGATACCAGCTGGCAGGGCAATGCCCTGGAAAACTCTACCATCGAACTACACAGCAAGGTGAGATTCCCAAGGGAAGGCATCTGGGGCATCCAGGGCAATATCATCGGTGAGGGATGGAAGAGACCCGTTGCAGGAGGCACCCGAATTGCCATCGCAGACGGTACCTCCTGTAAATATACAACCGATACTGCCTCACTCAGACCAACTCCTCAACCACTGGATTATCTAAAAGACTTCGA
This sequence comes from Dehalococcoidales bacterium, assembly GCA_016926695.1. Next base: position 1,588 of record JAFGOB010000168.1, read on the forward strand.
TTACGGTTATCTCTTTGATCGTCCCTACTTTCCCTATCTGGAGACCGGCGGCGATATCATGCTGAATGAACATTATCCGATTTTGATTGAGCCGGATATTTCCAGGGCGCCTTTGATTGGCGAAGAGGCTATCCTTACCATTGGGATTATCTCATTGAATGATATTCCGGATTTTTCTGCTCAGGTAAAATTCTGGAATGAACAAACAACTAAATGGATACCCATATCCGGTATTATTATTGGTGGTAATCCTTACTGGCAAGGAGATCTGAAAGCCAGGGAGCCAGTCTACTATTCATTTAAAATAAAGTTTCCTGAGGAAGATAGTTGGAAGATACTGGCACGGGGAAATTCACAGAAAAACGAAGAAAATAACCGGGCTGGAGTCGCACATTCTATTTATTTGACTATCGGCTCTTCCAGGAGCTTTTACGGCTGGGAGCCTGATTTTAGTTATCTAGAGATAACAAGCACCCTGCCCCCAATGTCTACGCCTGCGCCTGACTAATATCACAGCAAAAAACGCAGTCGTTCTTTTCAAACATAAGAGGTAAGGATGAAAATAAATAAGGCCTGGCTGTTCGCTGTAACAGCTTTGATTTTATTAGCCATGACAGGGTGTATCAAGAAGGAATCAGTTTCACCCGGCAGCACCGCTATAACTTCGACCGGTGTATCGGAGTCTACCCCTGCCTCCACTCAAACCAGCGCTTCAGCGGCTATGCTTACCACTACACCGCCAGCCATCACTCAAACCATTACCAGCTCCGCGACGTCCACACCCGAAATCAAGACGATTGTTATCGACAAGCCTGTTCCGGCAACTTACGCAACCTACCATGATCCCAACGGCCTGTTTACAATTTCCTATCCCAGTGATTGGGAAATCCTGCAAGATAGTAAAAAACAAATCGCAGAAGGCTCCAATCAAGTATTAGAATTCCTTAACGGTACAAATAAATCCAAAATTAGCGGAATTCCGTTATTTTCAGCACTAAATAAACAACCTTTTGCTGTTGTCCATCTAGGCTTTAGTGCGAATGAATTGTATCCTACACCTGGATATACGAATGAAAATTTTTCAATATATAAAACAATAATTGATAGCCATGATGCAATATTAGTTGAATGTGATGGTTGGAACCCGGATGCAGGTAAATTTACGGTTTTATCTATAAAAATAATATTAAACAAAAATGCCTGGCAAATTCAGTGTTCTGCCAGGCCTGAAGACTATGAAAAAGTAGTAGATGATTTTAGATCAATCGCAGGCAGTCTGCGCATATTGAAGTAAAGAAAACATCGTAAAATCATGAGCGGTGCTATAGCCTTATACAAAATCTTTTTAAAGGAGTATGCACATGCGCCATTTTTACGGGATGTTTTACGGGGCGGGCTATTACTTTAGAACTGTAAGCGTTTAATCTTGCGTTAATGTTCAATCATATTACAGGCTCAATAAATATGTATTCTCATGTCATGTCTGATCTTTGGTTATACTATTGACAAACAATACTTTATATGGAACAATAGCGCTACAGTATTTCAGATGGATTATCCTGTAAGCTCAATTAACATATATCGCCGCAATAATTAATATCAATTAAACACAGCGGAAAATAAGAAAGGCTTTTTTAAGATAATTAATATCAACATGGCATGAGACTGCTGATCTGGTTCACCTGTTGAGATATTCAGGGTGACTACAAGTGATACATATGACCATTGGGTTTAACAACATTAAATGAGCATCTAATTCTCTTGAGCATTTTCGATTGAGGATATATTTCCGGAATGCTTATGCGTGTAACGTGAACAAAGGGATTTTTGATCACGTATTAGCATAAAAGGAGGTAATAAGCGAGAAATAATCAAGAAATGAGACTAAATTATATTTAGTCGATATAATGAGGTGAAAGATGCGATATTTTAAAAATCATTATTTTGCCGTTTTTGTAGCAATTCTCATAGTTACGGTTTTCCTGTTCTGCGGCTGCGTCCAATCTAATACTCAACCTCAAAATACGCCATTTTCATCATCACAGGCTGTAGCGCCTTCTTCTCCTGCCACACCGCAGGAACCGGTTCAACCGGTTATTCCGTTTACAGGGGAACCGTCAGCCGGAACATCGATTCCCGTTTATGAAAATACGGGATCCTCTATCAACACTGAGGGGGGAAAAACCGAACTGAAGATCTCCAGAGCCCCCGCAGTAGGTGAAACAGCAGAGTTAACCTTTGTGTACAACAGACCTTACTACTCACCAAAACCAATCACAAAAACATGGCTTCAGTTTGAACGCTACGAGCCCGATGTTTATTATCCCTTGGGCAAAAGCCAGAACGAGATGGACCGTAAAATAAACACCTTGGCTAAATCAGACAAAGATAGTGGCACATACTTCTATTTATCAAAAGCAATCGAAAACCAGCCTGAGACGAAAGTAGACGAAAAAGAGGTGGTAGCATCCGGTGAAACAAGCTGGGAGGGAGAGGCAATGAAATACGGCGGCCGTGTTGAATTGTCTTCACAGGTATGTTTCCCGGAAGAGGGAGAATGGATCATCACGGCCATAGTGGGTTTTGGTGATGGCACACATCTTTCGCTGGGCGGTAATATACGTCTGACCGTCGGCAAGGATTCAGGAGAATTTGGCTGGCCAGAGGATTATTCCAGCCATGGTTTTGTTGAGGCCAATCCTGATCTGCCTCTCGGAATTTGTATTAACACCACAAGAACGCCCTTGCTGGATGAAGAAATGCCGCTGGATATTACTCTTTATTCTATTGAAGATCTTGAAAAGGCTTCATTTTCTCTTAATTTTGGAAAAATGGAGGGGTACAAGTCTACCTATCCATCCAGGGGTGAAATCATAGTCAATAGCAAGGGTACCTGGGAAGGAAATATTAAAAAAGGTTTGCCGATTCAACTTTTCTATTCAATCAAGTTTCCAGAGGAAGGCGATTGGGCGATTTCATTTCTGACCCGGGCCAGTCCTGATAGCCGTGAATATCCTATGTTAACAATAACTATACATATTGGGAAAGACAAAAGCTGGTTTGGCTGGCCGGAAGACCACGTCCATCCTGACCTACGACAGCCGACACAGGAACAAATCGAAAAAGCTGCCCGACCTGTTTCCACGGCCACTCCGGAAATAACTACTTCTGATGAAAAAGAAGAACCCGCTGCTGGAAATGAAGCAGAAGATAAGTCATTTCATCTGGAGGGGAGGATAAAATATAAGGATAGAGATGATGAATGGTCTAATGCCAAGTATTGCTGGGTAAATGTACTGGATGAATCAGGAACAAGTACACTGGGATATGGATTGACCGAACTCGGCGGTTGTTTCAATATTGAGCTAAATGAAACGCCGGACTATGTTAATCTTCAAATAGAAACGTATGATTCTATTCACCATGATGAAGAATACTATATTATCGATGTAGCAGATCAATTATTGATCCTTCATTCCTATCAAACATATAATCCAATCTATGTACCAATTGGGGGTGATATTGAGACTATATATATCAACGATATTGAAATAAACGGAGCATTTTGGATCAAGGACGACCTGGAGACCGGGTTTCTGTTCGGTTTACTAAAAGAAGTGTTTCTGGGTTCGTTCATCGCAAAGTGGCAATACAACTGGTTCCCGGATACGGAATATACTCACGCTCAAGGCGAGGAAAATGGTTATATTATTATTGGAGTAAACAATTTTCTTATTGAAAGCGTAAACTTCCAGGATGCGGTACTCCATGAAATGGGACATAACGTGATGGCGAATGTTTTTACTATTGATCACTGGCCGAATGCCGGAAGTTATCCATCCCATCATTTCGGACAGTTAACAGATAGACCGTTTGCCTGGGTCGAGGGCTGGGCGCACTTCTGGTCAGCAGTTGTTACAGGTGATGAATATTTAAACCATTGCAGTATAAGTCTCGAATCTCCTTCTACCATATCAGTATCTTTTGAGGCATATAACGATATTGTTGAAGGCTGGGTAGCTGCAAGCCTCTGGGACTTGTTTGATGGGGAAGCTGACGGTAATGATAACTATGAGTGCAATTTTTCTGCAATATGGAATGCCTTTGACAATGAAACTAATCCTTATCCCCGTATGTTTATGAATTTCTGGGATAATTTAGTTGATTGTATTACTCCGGGAGAGATCAAACCGGCAGCCTTATCCCTGTATCAGAGCTGTATTCTTTATGAACCGCTGGTTAGTCTACAGGAGTCTTTGGAACTATATCCACCATACGATTTCAGCATTTATGTTGATGGCGAAACTAAATGGTACGGGCAAACCGATATTTCATATGACGAAGAAGATTCAGCTCAAAGCGGGAGTATAGGTGATGAACAATCTACATGGATGGAAACTTCAGTAACTGGACCAAAAGTGATTAGCTTTCGGTGGCAGGTATCTTCAGAAGAAGGTTATGATTTCCTTTCTTTTTGTGACGATAATGATGAAAAATACAAGATTTCAGGAACAAATGGAGGTTGGAAACTGATAAGTTATTATGTCCCTTCAGGGACTCACGACTTGATGTGGAAATATGAAAAAGATATAAACCGGAGTGAGGGTGATGATTGTGGATGGGTAGATATGGTTACGGTTGATTATCCACTAAGTTTATCAAATGCCGTAGATAACTCATCATTATCTATCACCACATCAGGTGATTCTGATTGGTTCGGACAAAAAACAGTTTATGATTACAATTATGATGCTGCTCAAAGCGGATATATCGAAAGTAATCAATATTCCTTGATGCAGACCACAGTAGACGGACCCGGGACTGTCAGCTTCAGGTGGAAAGTACGTTCAGAAGAAAATTGTGACATTCTTTCTTTTTGGGATGGTAATGATGAAAAATATGATATTTCAGGAACCGACGATGGCTGGGAGCTAATTGAGTACGGATTATCCGCAGGTCCTCATACTTTAAAATGGCGATATAAAAAGAATAATACTATAGACGTTGATAATGATTGCGGCTGGGTTGATAGAATAGTTATTCATCCATTTAAACTGAAATTCATCACTTCGACTCAATTTATTACAGCAGGAGCAGCCTCCGGAGTAATAACAGTGCAAGCACAGGATGGTTCAGATAATCCTGTTAATGTGTCCATTGACACTATTGTCGATCTCAGCTCGACATCAATAGACGGAAAGTTCGATACCAGTTCTTACGGGCCTTTCGATGGCACTATTACTTCAGTAAGCATTCCCAGCGGGAGCAACTCTGCAAATTTCTATTACAAGGATACAACCGCAGGTAATCCCACTATTACTGCTGAAAGTACAGGTTTTTCCAGTGACAGTCAATCGGAGACAATCAATCCGGGGCCGAAAACACAGGTGACCTGGGGTATTCAACCTCCATCGTCCGTTGATGCCGGAGACACCTGGAATAGTTTCACAGCTATTATTGCCGATCAATATGGAAACCGAACAGATGAGACTGATACTGTGACTATTAGCCCCAGTTCCGGATCTTTATACGGAACCCTCAGTAAAGCGGCTGTCGCAGGCATGGCTACCTTTAACGATATATACTGTACTCAAAGCGGGAGTATTTCTTTAACTGCTACTTCTGGCAGTCTTGATCCTGCACCATCGTCAAATCCGGTACATACCAATCCGGCTACCGCTAATACACTGGTTTTTTCCACGCAGCCCGCTTCAACTGGTACTGTTGATAATATCTTTACTACGCAACCGGTAGTCCAAATCCAGGACCAGTATGGCAATTTAAAAACCAGTGCTACTTCTTCAGTTACATTATCCGGTGTGTTGGCCTCTGATCACAATACCTCCGGTGCCGGCACGATAACAGGAACAAACACTAAGGCGGCAGTCGGTGGTATTGTCACCTTTACGGGCGTCGGATATTCCAAACTGGATACTATTCACGTTAAAGCAACCAGCGGCAGCCTGACACCTGATGTAAGCACAACTGATATTACTCTAACAACAGGTATCAAGAATAAACTAGTCTGGGATACCCAGCCCCCTTCTTCGGCAGTCGCAGGTACAACCTGGAACAGTTTCTCAGTCAATATTACCGACCAATACGGCAACCAGACATCCGATACTGATACAGTCACTATTTCACCAAGCACAGGCACTCTGGAAGGAACAACCGGTAAAGCCGCAGTTAGCGGAGTAGCGACATTTGATAATATATCCTGTAATCTGGCAGGTGATATCACAATTACAGCTACATCCGGGGCATTAACAGCTTCGCCACCTTCAAACCATGTGACAATAAATGCCGGTACCAAGAATAAATTGATGTGGGGAATCCAGCCTCCGGCTTCGGTTATTGCCGGATATACCTGGAATAGCTTTTCGGTTATTATTACTGATCAATATGGTAATCAAACAACAGCGACTGATACTGTGACTATTATTCCCAGCTCCGGCTCTTTAGACGGAACAATCAGTAAAGCCGCGGTCGGCGGGATAGCTACCTTCGACGATATCTACCGGACTCAAAGCGGTAATATCACCTTAACTGCTGCTTCAGGAGAATTGACAGCTACTCCGGCGTCTAATAGTATTACTATCAATCCGAACCCCTGGCATTCGCCATCCAACTATAGCGTCTTGTCGGGCACGCCTTATACCGATCCTGAAAATGCGTTTTCAGATGAAAACTCCTATGCCTGGCTTTCCTATAGTGGCGTCAACCACCAAATTTTTTACGATTACGGGATAAATATCCCGGACGGCAGTACAATCGAGGGTATAGAAGTCCGCCTGGACTGGTGGTTAGACCAAACAGCTTATACCAATTACATAGATGTAGGACTATCCTGTGACGGAGGCGCCACCTGGATCAGCAGTTACAGGACTGCCGCTACCGAGCGTACCAGCGATGGAAATCCGACGGATACTGTCGGAGGACCAACCGATACCTGGGACCGTACATGGAGCGCCTCCGACTTGAGCGACGCCAATTTCAGGGTAAAACTGCACTGCTATTCCGGTTATTCTGGCAGAGATTTCTACCTGGACTGGCTGCCGGTCAGAGTCTACTATACCTCCGATACCACCCCTCCCTCGGTGACTATCGACCAGGCATCCGGGCAGGATGATCCCACCAGTGACTCGCCCGTCAATTTTACGGTGGTTTTCAGCGAAGTGGTAACCGGTTTTGAAACAAGAGACGTAATCATCAGCGGAACTGCCGGAGCGACAGAGGGTGAAGTAAGCGGAAGCGGTACCACCTATAACGTGGCGGTAAGTGATATGACCTCCAGCGGCACAGTCACCGCAACCATTCCGGCAGGAGCGGCCCATGATGCGGCCGGCAATCCCAGTTTAGCTTCAACCAGCACGGACAACTCGGTAACCTATCAACCGGCGGATACCACCCCACCGGCCGGGTCGCTGAATATCAACAGCGGAGCAGCTTATACCGGCAGCTCGCCGGTAATGTTAAACCTCCAGGCCGCTGACGCGACAGGTGTTACCAGGTACCGTATAGATAACGGAACGGATGCATCTAACGGCACTATCGTACCTGTCACCAGTACCACCAATTTTGCCGATGATGTCTCCTGGTCAATATCAGGAGACGGCTCTAAAACAGTTTCCGTGCAATACGGCGATGCCGCCGGGAACTGGTCTCAGAACTATACTGACAGCATTATACTGGATACCGCCCCGCCGGCCGGATCGCTGGATATCAACAGCGGGGCGGCTTATACATGCAGCTCGCCGGTAACGTTAAATCTCCAGGCCGCTGATGCGGTTGGCGTTACCAGGTACCGTATAGATAACGGTACGGATGCATCGAACGGCGCTATCGTACCAGTAACCGGCGCCACCAGTTTTGCCGCTGATGTCTCCTGGACAGTGGAAACGGGTGACGGCACCAAAACAGTATCCGTGCAATACGGCGACGCCGCCGGGAACTGGTCTCAAAACTATACTGACAGCATCAGCCTGGATACCGTCCCGCCGGACGGATCGCTGAATATCAACAGCGGGGCAGCTTATGCCGGCAGCACAGCGGTAACCTTAAACCTCCAGGCCGCTGATGAGGCCGGAGTTACCGGGTACCGGGCAGCCAACGGCAGCGATGCTTCCGGGGCCTCCACCACTTATATCACCAGCACAACCAGCTACAGTGACGACATTGCCTGGACCCTGGAATCAGAGGATGGAGTCAAGACAGTGGCAGTACAATACCGCGATGCCGCCGGGAACTGGTCTCCCAACTATACTGACTGCATCACTCTTGATACTACCCCTCCCACCGTGACGGTCAATCAAGCAGCCGGGCAGGCTGATCCCACCAGCACATCACCTGTTAATTTTACCGTCATTTTCAGCGAGCCGGTCTTCGATTTTGATGATGGGACGGATGTTACCGTCCATGGAATAAGCGGGGCCGCGCCCGCTGAAATAACCGGAGAAGGTACCACCTACAACGTGGCGGTAAGCGGTATGATCTCCAGCGGCACTCTCACCGTTATAATTCCTTCCGGAGTAGCCCATGACGCTGCTTTCCACGACAACGTGGTATCCACCAGCACCGATAACAGCGTGGTCTACTATTTGACGGATATCGCCCCGCCGGAGGGCTCTTTGAATATCGACAGCGGGGCTTACTATACCGGCAGCACAGCGGTTACGTTAAATTTACAGGCCACTGATGAGGTCGGCGTTACCGGGTACCGGGCAGCCAACGGCAGCGATGCCTCCGGGGCCTCCGCCACTTATATCACCGGCACCGCCAGTTTCATTGCCGACATTGCCTGGCCCCTGGAACCAGGGGATGGGATTAAGACAGTGGCAGTGCAATACCGCGATGAAGCCGGGAACTGGTCTATCAACTACACTCACAACATCACCCTGGATGCCACACCTCCCGAGGTCTCTATCGACCAGGCCTCCGGACAGGCTGATCCCACCAGTGACTCGCCCATCAATTTCACCGTTATTTTCAGCGAGCCGGTCTACGACTTCGCTACCGGGGATGTAACCATCGGCGGAACAGCCGGAGGTACCAAAACACACGTTGTCACCGGCAGCGGGACGACTTATAACGTGGCGGTGAGCGATATGACTTTAGGCGGCACTGTCACGGCAGCCATTCCCGCAGGGGCGGCCCATGACGCGGCCGGAAATGCCAGTACAGCCTCCACCAGCACGGACAACAGCGTGACATATGAGCTTGTATGGTATTCACCCTCTTCCAATGCGGTCTATACGGGGACAGGTTTTGAAATCGATCCTGAAAATGCCTATGCAGATGACAGTTCCTATGCTACAGATCTCTATAATAACAGCGATCAGCACCTCTATTATGAATACGGGATAAATGTCCCGGACGGAAGTACAATCGAAGGCATCGAGGTCCGCCTGGACTGGTGGCTGGATTCAACTGCCGGTACCAACGGCACCCTGGTATATTTATCCTTTAATGGAGGTACCAGTTGGACAAGCTCCAAGAATGCTATTACCAAGTTGACTGCGGACGGAAATCCGACGGATATTGTGGGAGGGCCGACATATACCTGGGGGCACACCTGGAGCATCTCCGAGTTGAGTGACGCCAACTTCAGAGTAAAACTGAGGAACTATTCCAGTGTTACAGGCCAGGTTTTCTACCTGGACTGGGTGCCGGTCAAGGTCTATTATTCCAGTGACGCTGTTTCTCCCTCTGTGACCATCGATCAGGCAGCCGGGCAGGCTGATCCCACCAGTGACTCACCCGTCAATTTCACGGTAGTTTTCAGCGAGCCTGTGGCAGATTTCAGCGATGAGGATGTCATCATCGGCGGAACAGCCGGAGGGACGAAAACATGTACTGTAACCGGAGAAGGGACCACCTATAACGTGGCGGTAAGTGATATGACCTGCGGCGGCAGCGTTACCGCCGAAATACCCGCCGGGGCAGCACATGACGGCGACGGAAACGCCAGTACAGCCTCCACCAGCACCGATAACAGCGTGACTTACCACTACAGCAGCGGATGGCTGAATCCATCCGCCGGTGCCGCTGATCCGGAGGCAGCGGGGGACGGATATGAACTCTATCCTTCCTATGCCTATACCAACGACAGCCAGTATGCACAAAATAATGACGGACCCGGCGACCGCCATATATTTTATAACTATGGAATTAATATACCGGAAGGCGGCACTATAGACGGCATCGAGGTCCGTTTGGACTGGTGGATGCCACATACAGGTGGTATTAACAGCATGGATGTCGAGCTTTCTTGTGATGGAGGTAACACCTGGATCAGCAGTTACAGGACTGCCGCTACCGAGCGCACCAGCGACGGCAACCCTACGGATACAGTCGGAGGGCCAAGCGATACCTGGGACCGTTCCTGGACTATTTCCGATTTGAGCGACGCCAATTTCAGGGTAAGGCTGACCTGCAATGCAACTTATTCAACTCAAGATTTCCGCCTGGACTGGGCGCCGGTAAAGGTTTATTATACCCCTCCGGCAGGACCGGTTGTCATCATTAATGTCACCTGCGATTAGCAGTATTCTCCCCGGCGGCGTTGAAGGGATCAAATAAAGGAGAAAGATGATGAAAGAGCTGTTCAGAGACAAAAAGTTGCTTACATGTACATCGATTTTCCTGGCGGCAGCGATAGCGGCAGTCTGTTTCTGGCAATATCATAGTCCGATCAGTGTGGAAGCCAGCGGGATAGTAAGTATAGAGGTCGGTCAGGGTCCGGGCTATGAGCCGGGAGAAGAGATAATAGCGGAGAGGACGGAAAATATCAAGAAGCTCTACCTGGGCATAGACTCATATGCCCTGGATATAGCCGTGGGAGCCGTCCACTACAGGGACGATTATTCAGATGAGAAGGAGCAATGGAAAGACATCGACCTGACTTTCGAGGACAGCCGCATCACCAGAGCCCCTTATATACTGACGGTCGATCAGGATAACAGGTCATTGACCGTCTATGATAAAAAGACGGAAAAAACCAGCTCGCTGAGATTATGCGGGATTGGCAATGAAGATGCCGGTAACATAGAGAAAACCGCTCCCGCCATATCAGAAGGCAAGATCCAGTGGGATAACATGGTGGATGGGCTTGATGTGGCTGTTACCGCGAGAAATACCAGTGTCAGCTTCGACTGGATCATTAAAGATGAAAACGCGCCCCATGAAGTGGAGTTTGAGATTGAAGATGGCGGAATTCCGGTTATTTACCAGGGACGGGATGCCGATGGAAAAGAGGTTGAAGTTGAGGTAGCAAAGAACGACGGTAAAGTAACGGAGCGTATTGAAAAAGGAGGTAAGTATCCGATACTTGTTAATCCTGTCATCGACGTCGGTATCAATACCGGCCCGGATGACTGCCGGGTACACTGGAACGGGTCTTCCTGGGCGATTTCAACCACCGGCACGGCCCTGGCTGCGGGCTATCTGGGGCCCGATAACTGCAAGGTTGGCGCGGGATTACGGTTCAGCGGCGTTACTATCCCTGCCAGCGCCTTCATTATATCCTCCCATATAAGCTTCAGGTGCCCCCTGGACCTGGCGGGCAGCGGCGCAAATACCAGGATTACCGGGAACAAGGAAGTCGATCCCGCCGCATGGAGTACTATCGAGGACTATCAGTCCAGGCGCGGGACAGTCGCCGGCGGCGCTGATGATACCAGAATAACGACAGCCCGGGTCGATTGGGATAATATAGAAGATTGGTACTATCCAGATTGGTATAGCTCCCCGGATATTTCAGCCGTTATACAGGAGCTGGTTGACGCCCATGCTCCGGGCAATGAAGCTATAGCCCTCTTTTGGGACGACCATGATGACAGGAGCGTAAACAATTTGAGGAACAGCTACTCCTGTGACAACGGCGGGCCTACCAATGCCCCTATGCTGCATATCGAGTATGGAAATATCGCCAATACCCCCTCCGGTAAGGATTTCGGAGTAGTGGAGCATGATTCCGTAGTTTCCACCGGACTGGGTTATTTCAACATAACCAACAGCTCCGTATGTTCAATAAATGTGACGATCAGCGGTACGGATATCACCGGAGGGACCACCTGGACTCTTTCCGATACCGCCACGCCGGGGGCTTCCACCTGCGGACTGAAGGCCGGGTTGAACGGCGGTTCCTATGATGTGATCGTCAGGAAGACGGCGCCATATAATACGCTTATATCCGGCCTTGCCGGCGGCGCTTCTCAAGGCTGGGGACTGCAAATACTGGCCCCAACCCAGTATACCGATGCCGTCCAGAAGACGGGGACTGTGACGTTGACCGCCACGGTAAACTGATAAATTGATCAGGATAATGGTGCTTCTCCTGGCAATAGCTGCTATCCTGACTGCCTGCGCAGGCCCGGCAGGCAGCCAGGCAGCGGGTCCTGAGAATGAAACATGGTTGAGCCCGGGGAAAATAAGGATCGACAATCTCAGCCCCGGGAACAGCGTAAAGCATGATATACAGGTCCACAACGGTGAAGAGGTTGAAAGGGCTTTTTCCGTCTATTACCGCGTACCGGACTACCTGGAAGACAGCTTTTTCTCCGCTCCGGCCGGAGCGCGGGAATGGACTGCCATATCCGAAGAATCTCCCCTGATAGGAGCGAGAGAGACGAAGGAAATAGAGGTGATCCTGAATTTGCCCGATGACGTTCAGCCTCCCGAACGCTGGGAGTTCTGGATCGGGGTCAGAAAAAACTCGTCTGATAGTCTGTCCGCCGAGCTGTGCAGCCGGTGGCTGGTCAGCATGAAAGGCCAGTGAGATAAGTGGCACCTGATATCCATGTATAACCAATCTTCAATTGTTTCGGGCAGAGAACCAGGGCGACAGGGCACTATTGCGGAACGGATATCATAATGAATTAAGCGGTGTTTCTTTGTATATAGGGTTCCCTCCTGATTTCAATAGCTTCAGGCGGGCGGGTTATTAGTGAGTAAAGGATAAACCCGCCCCTACACCAGGGTTATTCATCAATTTACCGCATAACATTCACCCAAGGATTCAGAAAACCGCCCATTTTAAAAAGACCAATAAGGGTCGTAATGGTAGCCATCAAAAGCCGGAAGCCTGGCTCTCAACGTCCGGATTACCCATCATCTCCGCCCCCTGTTTCAGGTCATGGATCGATCCCGGTTTTTGGCCGATTCTATTTATAGCCGTTTTGAGATTGCTTCGTCGTTACACTCCTCGCATTGACGTGTCAATACAAGTGCTAGATATATCTAAACTACATTGCGTTCTTGATATGGTCATAGCCCATGTCAAAGGCCTTCAGGTTGACGTCCGCGGCCCTGGCGGGGACCCGCTCGCGGATGCTGTCTTTAATGGTCTCTATCTTGATAGGGATTTTACCGCTTCCGAAAAGGGCTCCCAGCATAACCACGTTGGAGGTCTGCCTGTTACCGGCTTTTTCAGCGATTTCAATGGCATCGAAAGAGACTACCCTGGCTGTTGAAGACTCCAGTTTTTCCAATATCCGGTCGATTTCGGGATAGGTGCTTTTGCCCATGGAAACGGTGGCGGGAATTACCTTGCGGTTATTCATAATTACGATACTGCCGGGATTAAGGTATTGAATATTGCGCAGAGCCTCGCTGGGTTCCAGGCTGATGAGGACATCGCATTTACCGTCGGGCGTCATGGGAGAGAAGACTTCTTCACCCAGCCGGATATTGCTGAAAACAGAGCCGCCTCTTTGGGCCATACCGAGTACCTCGGACCCTCTTACCTTCAGACCTTCCCTGACAGCGGCATTCCCCAGGATTTCGCTCAACAATACCACGCCCTGGCCGCCGACTCCCGCTATAATAATATTCAGCTCTTTAATCGCATTTACCATTGTTATTTACTCCCTTCCTGTTTTATTGATCCGGTAGGACAAACCTGGGCGCAGACGCCGCACCCGTCACACTGGGATTGGTCTATAGCCACCCTGTCGTTTTCCATGATAATAGCCGGGCAACCAAGGGAATTGAGACACAGTTTACAGTCCGTACAGGTCTCCAGGTCGATATGGTAGGGAATGGTTTTTTGCCCATTTTTTCTGCGTTCTCTCTGCGCCAGGATCCCGCACAGTCCGCGAAAAACGACCACCGCCGGACCATTGAAGCGTATAGCCTTTTCCATTGTTTCAACTGATTTCTTAATATCAAAGGCATTGACAACCTCAACGAACTCAACATTGCAGGCCCTGGCGATGTTTTCCGGCAATATTGCCGCCTCACCGTTAGCCGGGGCTCCGGGGTGGGGCTGGAATCCCGTCATGGATGTGGCCGAATTATCCAGAACGACCATGGTGATTTTATTTTTATTGAAAACAGCATTAATCATGGGAGGGATACCGGAGTGGAAAAAGGTGGAATCGCCGAGGTGACCGACCACCGGACCTTTTTGCCCTGTGGCCAGTCCGTTGGCGATACCAAACCCGGCCCCCATGCAGGTGGAGGTATCATAGGAGTTCAGCGGGGGATATACTCCCAGGCTGTAACAGCCGATATCCCCGGCCAAAACACGTTCACCCAGATCGTTCTTAACCTTCCTGACAGCGGCGTTGATAGAATAAAAGGACCCCCTGTGAGGACATCCGGCACAGAGGGTTGGAGGACGAGAGGGCAATATGGCATCTATTTGCTGGAACTCAAGGTCTTTTTGCTGGAAATCCAAAGGAGTGTCCACCTGGAGTACCTGTGCAATGGCTTCAAGCGCTTTACGGGTAGACAGCTCGTTTCGCACCGGCACCACATCTTTTCCCCTGATATCGATTTTAATACCGGCTTTCTGGGCGATGATCCTGACATGGTTTTCCACGAAGGGTTCAAGTTCCTCTATAACCAGTATTTGCGGAACGGAGACCAGGATCTGTCTGACCAGCTTTTCCGGCAAAGGATGAGGAGTGCCGATTTTCAACAGTGAAACTTTATCTTCCAGTCCCAGCCATTTCAGGGCCTCAACAGCATATGTGTAGGCAATACCGCTGGCAATAACACCCAGCCTGGCCCCGTCGATCAATTTTAACTGATTACAGGGGAGAGTATCGACTTTGTCCTTGATTCTGGCGAACCTCTCCAGCATCAATACGCGGTTTTTCCTGGCCCATGCGGGCATACAGAACAAACGGTCGCTTTTTTTGAATTCGCCCGTTTTACGGTCTTTTTTCACGGGGCCCAGGCGCACATCACCACGAGCATGGCTCAGCCGTGTGACCGAGCGCAGCATAAAGATCTGGCCGTATTCCTCAGACAGGTTGAAGGCGTCCACGATCATGTCTTTGGCTTCCTGAGGGGATGAAGGTTCAAGCACGGGCAGATAGGCCTGCTCGGCGATGTAGCGGTTGTCCTGTTCGTTTTGAGAGCTCCAGAGTCCCGGATCATCCGCGTCAACCAGGACCATTCCCCCTATAGTCCCCATGTAGGTAGCCGACATAAGGGGATCGTGAGCCACGTTGAGACCGACATGCTTCATGGAGGTCATGGCCCTTACGCCGCACATGGAAGCACCGAAGGCGACTTCGAAAGCCACCTGCTCGTTAACCGACCATTCTCCATGAAAGTTCAGTTCTGCGGACAGATTGATCAGGGTCTCGCTGATTTCACTTGAGGGTGTACCGGGATAGGCGGCATAAACCTGTAACCCGGCTTCGATAGCTCCCCTGGCAATAGCTTCATTACCCAGCATAAAGAGACTTTTACCGGGAGCATCTGAGGAAATGGTAAGTGTTTCTTCTGCTTGCATCAATTACCTCCAGATTTTGTTATTGTCCGCTGACAGCACTCCCTTGTATTCAAAGAGACCAACTATACATTTGTGATTGTACACCTGAAATCAGCAACGGCAGCGGAAGTAAAATCTTAGCCTATTATACACACTGGTTGAAATAAATTAAAGACGACCTATCGCGGTGTTATTCAAGGAAGATAAGAAATATAATGATAATAGAGTCGATGTGAACTATTGTTTCTATTGCATACCTGGAATTCTGTCCTTATAATTAAGAATACATAATTTACAACACCCGGGTATTTGTAATAATGGCAACCATGCAGCCAACAAACCTGTTATGCAGACCTGTTGCGGGTAAACTGAGCGTTAGTAGTATACTGGCACTGGCAGGCATGACGGGGCCATTAATCCTGGTCATTACGGATGTAGCAGCCGGGCTCAACGCACCGCAGTATAATTTTATCCGTGACTCTATCAGCAGTCTGGCCTGGACCAGGCTGGGATGGATTCAGACCATAGGCTTCCTGGCTCTAGGCCTGCTGGTTGAACTTTTTGTGGCAGGACTGTTTTTTAACATACGGGGCAAAAAAGGCTTTGGTTTCGGTCTGGCAGTACTGGTGCTGTTCGGCTTCGGTCTGCTGCTGATAGGTGCTTTCCATACTGATCCCCCATCCGGGGCAAAAACAATAGAAGGTGCTATTCATGGGCTGACGGCCAAGGCTATTTTCTGGTTTTTCCCGGCGGCCAGTATACTGATCGCGCCCAGTCTGAATGCCGATCCTTTCTGGAGACCGTTATTCAAATATTCTCTGGCAGCGGCCGGGATAGCCGTAGCGATGATGATATCCAGTATCTGGCTGTCGGAGGGAAATGCATGGTTCGGTCTTTTTGAAAGGATCCTGGTGGCTGATGAAATAATCTGGGTTGAGATCACCGGCATCTGGCTGCTGCGGTTTTCACTCATACGCAAGTAAAGGACATAATATAATTGACCCTGCCGGCTTCTTTATTATTAAACCTGAACATGGTTGTTCGATATCCTGCTCTGATGCCGCCGGATCGTACACAGACCGGGACAGTTGGAGTGTTGTCAATCTTCAGGAAAGTGCAGGCCGGGCGACCGGTGATTTGCCGTGGGCCGGGTAATCATACCGGATCAGGCTTAACAATCTCCGCGCCGTTCTGAATGAGGAATAAATGCTGACAATAAATATCGATCCGGTACTCTTTACAATCGGCAGTCTGTCCGTACGCTGGTACGGCCTGATGTACACAGTCGGCATAATAGCAGGTCTGCTTATTGCCTGGCCTTATGCCATGTCAAAAGGGATTGAAAGCGCCAAACTGGAAAAGGTCGTACTGTTTGCTGTTCCGGCCGGACTGATCGGTGCGCGTCTGTATTACGTTGTACAGCAGCCGCTTGAGCAATTTATAAACAATCCCTGGCGCATTGTTGCCGTGTGGGAGGGCGGGATGGCCTTTTTCGGGGCAATATTCGCCGTTGTTATTACGATAATGGTGCTTTCCCGGCATATGCAAGTTCCTGTCTGGAAAATCATGGATACAGCGGTTATTTTTGCCACTGCCGGCCAGTTTTTCGGACGGATAGGCAACATCATCAACGGGGATGTCATCGGATCTCAAACAGACCTTCCCTGGGGTATTATCTACGCTCATCCCAATTCGTTTGCACCCCGGCATGATATTGCCTATCATCCCGCAGCCATTTATGAAGCAATAATTAACGTGATTCTATTTTCCCTGCTGTGGGGAATCCGCAACCGGGTGAAACCGGGAATATTGTTTTTTATCTATATATTCGGCTACTCGTTGAGCCAGGTAATCGTCTTTTTCTGGCGGGACAACGAAATAGTGGCACTGGGACTCAAACAGGCCCAGGTGACGTCATTAGCGGTAATGGCGGCCGGGGCGGTGTTCTTCTTCTTCTATATCAGGAGCAACCGGGTAAAGAATTGAATAACCAGCGGTCTTTATTACTTATACACGGTGAGCTAAAACGGTCTTCTGCTATTTTTATCGAGTTTGATGCCCAGCTCCTGGGCGGTCTGAAGGTAGCGCAGGACATCAGCACGGCTTAAAAGTCCGGCCAGGTGTTCCCCGCTCATGACCGGTATCTGGTTGAGATCGTTTTTGGCCAGTGTTTTAAGCGCCGCGTTGAGGTCATCATTTTCATTTACTTTCGTAATAGCAGGAAAAGGCGTCATGATTTCCTGAACGGGTGTATTCGACCACAGCTCATGAGGCAAACGTTTGACATCCGCCAGAGTGACAATTCCGAGAAGACCTTTCTCATTGCAGACCGGCAGGGCACGGCGCCCCCTCTTGATGAAGCTGTCATGCACGACGCTTTCAAATGAAACGGCAGGGCTGACACATTCCGGGTTACGGTCCATTACATCCTTGACCAGGACGCCTGCCAGCCGCTGCTGCATGCTTTGCTCGCGCAGTGCATTATCAGCCGCGCTGGCCAGGAACCAGCCGATGAATATCAGCCAGATACCATTGATAAAACCGGTAGGCAATATCCAGATTTTTTGATTGAAAATCCAGGCGATTCCTATCAGTATCATAATCCAGCCGACCGCCCGTCCTATATTGCCGGCGATAGTGGTGGCTTTCTGGAGGTTTCCAGTTGCTCCCCATAAAATCGAACGCAGTACTCTCCCTCCGTCCAGCGGGAACCCGGGAATAATATTGAAAATTGCCAGTATGATATTGGTGTAAGCCAGGATAAACAGCACGGCGTATAAGGGTGTGTTTTCCATTGCGGAGTTTTCAACAAGCCAGACAAGCCCGGCAAAGATTCCACCAAGTATAAGGCTAGAGACCGGACCAGCCGCGGACATGATAAACTCAACCGATGCCCTTTCAGGTTCTGTTTCGATGTTGCTTACTCCACCGAAAATAAAGAGAATAATGCTGTCGACTTTCATTCCCCGGTTCCTGGCGACCAGTGAATGACAAAACTCATGCACCAGTACCGACATAAAAATCATCAGTGAAGCTATTATCCCGCTCAGCCAGTAAGACAACCTGCTCCAGCCGGGATAAGCGTCAGGAAGAGACATCTGGGCAAAGAGCCACATAAAGAGCAGGAAAGCGAAGAGCCACGTGTAGTGCACTCCGATTTCTATTCCGGCTATCCGCCCGAGTTTAATAGTGCCGCGCATTTTTTACTCCCCGGAAAGGACGGATCATTTTTTTTCTCCGAAATGATGCAGGGCCAGCTTGATCTTTTCTTCAAGGCTCATTTGAGAAGAGGAAGGCAGAGTGCTAACCGCTCGTGTGGCTTCGGAGACGGAATACCCGAGAGAGGTCAGGGCAGCTATCACTTCGCTATTCCCCCGCATAGAATCAACATCCTGTGTTAATAACCAGGTGTCTCTCAGTTTGTCCTTAAGCTCGAGTATAATTCTCTCCGCGGTCTTTTTCCCCAGACCCGGGATAGATGTTAAAAGGCCGGCATCACCGCCTGCAATAGCCATCGCCAGATTTTCGCTATCCATGGCAGACATAATAACCAGGGCCAGTTTAGGGCCTATCCCCTTAACCGTAATAAGAGTTTCAAACAGCATCAGGTCTCTGGTATCGTTGAAACCGAAGAGCGCCAGATTGTCTTCCCGTACATGAAGGTGAGTATACAGTTTGGTCTCCTGTCCTGCCTCGCCCAGTTTGCTCAGTGTCGTTGCGGATACGAAGACCTGAAAACATATTCCTCCGATGTCAACAATAACAAAGCCGCTGCCGATTACATCTATTTTACCTTTTATGGCTGCTATCATTAATTACCCCTGGCGATTCAGTAGATCATTGAGATGACTGACCTGCAAATGGCACAGAGCTACTGCCAGCGCATCAGCCGCATCGTCGGGATCCGGAACGCATGACAGCTTGAGCTGAAGCATGACCATTTGCTGTATCTGGTCCTTGCTGCTGGCGCCATAGTTGGCTACTTTTTGTTTTATTTCGGCCGGAGTGTATTCGAAACAGGGTAAATGAGACCTGGCTGCGACCAGGATAACAACCGCCTGAGCCCTGCCGATAGCGAAGGCTGTTCTGGCGTTTTTGGCCACGAACGGCTGCTCTACCGCTACAACTTCAGGTGAATACTCACCAATGATTCCGAGCAGCTCATCGTAGAGAAAATTCAAACGCTCCCCGATAGAGGAGCGCGAGGTATTTTTAATGGCGCCGTATTTTATTAGCGAAACATCGCTGTCAACATCTTCAACAATACCGTAACCAAGGGTAATTGTTCCAGGATCAACGCCCAGGACTCTCATAGACTAATCGTAATCCCCGGAATGAAATTTCTCAATAACCGCATCGGTAAAGTCCACATTGCTGTATACTTTCTGAACGTCATCAAGGTCTTCCAGCTTCTCCAGAAGCTTAAGGGTTTGAATAGCCGCTTTTTCTTCAACGGCAACCAGTGTTTTAGGGATCATGGAAAGCTCTGAGTTTTCTACGTTTATGTTGTTCTGCTCCAGGCCCTTTTTGACCATTTCGAGTTCGTTTGGTTTGGTATATATTTCCACGGTGGAATCTTCAACCTTGACGTCTTCAGCACCGGCATCGATGGCCTTCAGAGTCAGGTCGTCCACATCGATTTCCTGAGCATCCACTGAAATTATTCCCAGAGAATCGAACAGCCAGGCTACTGATCCCGCCGAACCCATGGTACCGCCCTGACGGGTGAAGACGTTTCTGACTTCCTGAACAGTCCGGTTACGGTTGTCGGACAGGGTCTGTGCCAGGATGGCTGTTCCGCTGGGCCCATAACCCTCCAGCGTAAGCTCCTGTAATACGGCGCCCTCCGTTCCTCCGGCCCCGCGCTCAATGGCTCGCTCGATATTTTCTTTGGGCATACTGGCACTACGGGCCTTTTGTACCGCCAGGCGCAATTTGAAGTTGGTTTCGATGTCTCCGCCTCCCTGACGGGCAGCCATGATTATTTCTCTGGTCAGCTTGGTATAAATCTGCCCTTTTTTAGCATCCTCGACACCCTTTTGCCTTTTGATCTTGGACCATTTATTGTGACCAGACATATATTTCTCCTTAATTGTATTTTAACACTGCCGGTTCAGTAAGAATACTAAATTTGAGATTTAACATTATTATAAATCAAAACAGCGAGTGGATACTGAAATATAGGAATTATACTGGCTTAAACTGGTAAACTTCTCTTGAAAGGGAAGGTATTACCCCTGAAGAAGCGATGGAGGTTTTAAGAAGGCCGTCAACCATGTAACGTCGATACCTGATTGACCGGCGTTGTAAGACGTGCTAAAGTGTATGAATATTCTGGTTGCCAAAATAAACATCTCTTTCATCCAGATTACTATAACTAATATATTAGTCTTCTCAATAGCCAATTACAAGGGCTATGGCATTTTTCCGTGAATGTGACAGGCTGATGGCAAATCCATTCAAACCCAGGGTCCCGGCAGTCAAAAGCGCCTGGCCATGGAGAGATACCACAGGTTCCCCGTCAGGACCGGATAAAATTTCTATCTCTTTCCATGTTGCGACGCTGACCGGTGTGACCAGAGCCTTCATCACAGCCTCTTTCCCTGCAAAACGTACCGCCAGTGATTCGGCCTTACCCTGGCAAAGCTGGATTTCGGCTCCGGTGAATATCCTGTTAAGGAAGCGATTTCCCCAGCGGGAAACCGCATTTTCTATGCGCCCAATTTCCATGATATCAATGCCGATATGAGACTGTTTCATTTGCAAATAAAGCAGCTTGTATGTAAAATAGTCCTAGAATTTTAGCTTATTTCCGTGATATTTACAAGAAATTGATTATTGCTATCACCGGCTGATTAGGCTAGAATGATTATCGTGTGTTTTAAAGAACCGGTTTTATGATGAGCTGTAAGAATCATTTGTTTTCAGTAAAATTAATAGTTTCTTAATAATCTGGTCATAAAATAAAAAAATAAAATATTGTTTTTCATATGGAGGCATTATATTATGGCGAAATCCCGTTACATGCATGTTTTATTAAGTTGTATTCTGGTATTCACTTTGATAGGTGCCTTTTCGATTTTCGGTGTAATAGCCAGCGCAGAAGATGAACCAACCGCTGAAGGGGAAGCCACACCAACTCCCACACCGAAGCCGGTTACTCTTAACCTGAAAAGTAATGTACCCGCCTACTCTGATGACTCAGGTTCTACATTCAATTATGATGTCGTTCTTGAATATACCGGTGATGACCGTATTACGGTCAACTTAACAAACACCGAGCCCCAGGGCTGGTATACATATATCCAGTATCTGGGTAAACAGATAAACTCGATTGACATCGGTCCTGCACAATACGGATCTGCTACCGCAAACTTCACATTATACCTTTCTCCGGATTCCGGTAAAACTCCCGACCCGGGGGAATATACAGTAAACCTGAAAGCCACCTCCGGAGAACTCAGTTCGTCCCTGGATTTAAAAGCAAATGTCAAAGCCAAATATTATTTTATTTTAACCGCCAATACGGGAAGATTGAGTACCACTGCTGAAGCAGGAAAGGAAAATCATTATACACTTGATATGACCAACTCAAGTTCGGTACCGCTGGAAAACATAAGTCTGAATGCCACCAAGCCGGAAAACTGGATTGTTACTTTTACCCCAGAGAGGATAGAAGTACTGGATATCGGGCAGACGGTGCAGATAGAGGCAATTATCACTCCGCCTTCCGGTAAGACTATTGCCGGTGATTACATGGTTACCATGCGGGCCAATAACGAAAAAGTAAACGACAGCATAGATGTCAGAGTCACGGCTACGACGCCCAGTATTTGGGGATGGGTAGGTATTATTATAGTCGTGGTGGTGATAGCGATAATCGTAGTCCTGTTCATGAGACTGGGCAGGCGATAGGATAAGCTAATATGTCACCCATAATAGAATCAAAAAAGTTGTCTAAAATGTATGCACGCTCCACGGTGGTGGATGATCTCAATCTGAGTATTGATGAAGGCCAGATATACGGTTTTTTAGGCCCTAACGGTGCGGGAAAAACTACTACCATACTGATGTTGATGGGGCTGACTCAACCCACCAGGGGAGAGGCTTACATCGGGGGATTCAACTCAACCCGCGAACCGTTGAAAGTTAAAAGGATAACCGGTTATATCCCTGAAAAAGTAGGGTTTTATGAAGATCTTTCCGCCAGCTATAATTTGCTATACACTGCCAGACTAAACGGGCTACCGGAAAAAAAGGCATACACGGTAGTTTCACAGGCGCTGGAGAAGGTCGGACTGGAAGAACAGGCCGGGGCGAACGTCTCAACCTTTTCCAAAGGGATGAAACAGAGACTGGCAATAGCGGATATCCTGGTTAAAAGCCCAAAGGTTGCTTTTCTGGATGAACCTACTTCAGGTATTGATCCTGCCGGAATTGCACAGATGCTTGACTTGATAAGCCAGATAGCCAGAGAAAACAAAATGACTATCGTTATGTCATCCCATCAACTGAACCAGGTGGAACGCATTTGTTCTCATGTGGGAATCATGTCCAAAGGCAAGCTGGTGGTTGAAGGTTCTCTGGACCAGTTGAGCAAAAAGGCAGGAGGCAATAGAACGGTCATCGACCTGCAGCTTTCGGAAGTCAGCACGGAAATAGTAGAGGGCATAAGGAATGTCCAGGGTGTTCTGAATATAGAACAGAAAGCGGACCTCCTTATAATAACTTGCCTGGAAGACATGAGAAGACAGATTTCAAAAGTCGTCCAGGAAAAAAACGGACTCATAGTGCAAATGAAGCTGCAAAGTTTTGCCCTGGAAGATATTTACCTGAAGTATTTTAAAGAGGGGTAAGGGTAGAATGGTTGCTTTCAAGACTATATTCATGAAAGAGCTTGAGGACCACTTCAATAGCTGGCGATTTATTACTGTTTTTCTGATAATTTTTATTCCCTGTATTTATTTCATCTGGCGTGTGGTGGGTAATATCCAGCAGATAACAATAAGCGCCAAGGCCAATACATTCATATCAATGTTTACCCATTCGCTTTCGGAAGATCCGATAGCTTTATTGCCGAACTCGTTTTTTGAATTGATAGTGTTTCTTCTGCCTGTAGTAGGCATAGCGCTGGGTCTGGACGCTATCAATAGTGAAAGGAACAACGGAACACTGAGCCGTCTGGTTGCCCAGCCTGTTTACCGGGATAATATCATCAATGCCAAATTTCTGGCCGGTGTGTTTACCATCTCCATCGTGGTAATATCCGTTGTATTGCTGGCCTGCGGGCTGGGTATAAGATTGCTGGGAATAGTACCTGGCGCCGAAGAGGCCTGGCGAATATTATTCTTTATAATATTTTCCATAGTCTACGGTTGTTTCTGGCTCGGTCTTTCTATCCTGTTTTCCATTCTGTTTAAGAGGGTTGCTTCCTCAGCTCTGGTGGCTATTACTGTATGGCTGTTTTTTGCCATATTCTTTCCGCTAATCCAGCAGTTGATTGTGAATGCGCTGGATTATTCAACCAGTGAAGCCGCCATCCAGAGTCTTCAAACCATGATCACCATTTCCAGGATATCCCCGATTCAGTTGTTCAGGGAATCCGCAGCCCAGATTCTGGTGCCCGGCGCAATAACCATGGCCCAGTATATACAGCTTATGACGGAAGATACCGGCAACTTTTATCTTATGACGAACAATCTGTCGCTGGGACAAAGCATGCTGACGGTATGGCCCCAGCTTATTATAACGGTACTTTTAACGTTGATCTGCTTCGCGATATCTTATGTCAAGTTTATGTATGAAGAAATACGGGCTACTTAGAAATAAAATATATAACGCCGTTTTTCATTGCGTGTTTTGTACCTAAATACAAGGAATCAGGGGCGGAAATCCGCCCCTGTAGTATATGCGGAAGCAATACATTTGTCTGTGATAGGATACGGGCAGACTGGAGGGACCCATAAAAGGCAAATACAAGTTACTGGTCGTGGATCTTGACGGCACGCTGGTGAATAAACAGGGACTTATTTCTCAAACCGACCGGGAGGCGTTAGCGGAAGCAGCCAGGGCGGGTATAACAGTCTCTCTTTGTACGGGAAGGGTAATAAGGGCCTGTTCCGCGGTCCTCGAGTTTCTTGGTCTGGATGGACCGCATATCTTTTTCGATGGCTCCCTGGTGTATGATACCGGTTCAGGCCGAACCATATATACGCAGTCCGTCCCCCCTGAAATCGTGAAGATGTCATGTGAGATGGCAATTGAAGCAGATGTTCCGCTTGATCTGTTCTCTTTTGACAGGTATTTCGTGACTAAAAAAAGCTGGAGAACGGAACTGCGCAGGGAATTGTTCGGCATTGAAGCTATCGTGGAAGATTTCAGCACTATATGGCAAAGAGAAAACATTATCCGGGGTGGAATGATTTTAAACGCGCCTGGCGATGAAAAAAAGGCAAGAGAATTCGCTGAAAAAATAAGCGAGTCGCTCTATCTTTCCTGGAGTACCATTCCCAATTTCCCCGGCTATCATTTCATTAACGTCCTGTATAAGGGAGTATCCAAAGGACGCGCCGTGGAGGAGCTGGCCGGTTATCTGGGAATATCAACGGGTGAAGTGATGGCTATAGGAGACGGCCTGAACGATATCCCGCTGTTATCTGCGGCGGGTCTGGCTGTAGCGATGCAAAACGCACCTGATGATCTGAAATTTCATGCGGATTATATGACCGCTGATGTGGAAAACAGCGGGGTTGCCGGGGCAATCAGGAAGTTTCTCTTATGAAAGTATTAAAGGCCTGCTCTGAATGGACCAAAAAACGCAGCATAGCAGAAAGGCATAGATTTTTAGGTTCATTATCTTCACAAGGCAGTCCCCCTCTGCCTGTCAACGGCCGGACCGCTGTTATAAGCTCTCCTTGATCCTTATAGCCAGATTACGGTCTATGCCCTTAACCGAGGAAAGCTCTTCGACTGAGGACTGGCGTATGTTTTGAACTGAGCCGAAATGCCTGATAAGGGACTTCTTCTTTTTAGGGCCGATCCCGTTGATATCATCCAGGGCGGAAGCGAAAGTCCGTTTCTTGTGTACATTCTGAAAATAGGTTATGGCGAAACGGTGCGCTTCATCACGCACGCGCTGGAGCAGCTTCAGCTCGGGTTTTGAAGCAGGCAATACCAGAGGGACGGATTGTCCGGGAAGAAAAAGTTCCTCGTTTTCCTTGGCAAGTCCGGCCAGCGGAACGGAGTCAAGTGATAATTCACGCATTACCTCAAGAGCAGCGTTAAGCTGTCCTTTACCGCCATCAATCAGCACCAGGTCCGGCATTATTTTCCAGGAAGGAGAACAGGAATCACCGGAAACAGCCCTGATAAACCGGCGCTTGAGCATCTCCTGGAGCATGGCGAAATCATTGGCTCCTTCAACGGTCTTGATCTTGAATCGCCTGTAGGAAGATATCTGGGGTTTACCTTCAGCGAAAACCACCATACTGCCTACCGCATCGGTACCCTGTATGTTGGAGATATCGTATCCTTCTATCCTGGACGGGTATGAACTGAGTTTAAGGTGCTCCTGGATGCCAGTTAATGCTTCGGCAAGAGTAGACGGTACCGACATTTGTTTGATTTTCAACTGTTCCAGGCCCTGCCTGGCATTTTCAGCTACGATATCCATAAGCTGTCTTTTTTTTCCACGCCTGGGACTCTCAATTATCACACTGCCGCCTTTTTTATCAGAAAGCCATTGTTCTATCACTTCCTTCTCATAGACAGGGTGTTGCAGAAGCAGCAACCGTGGTATGTATGGACTGGCGCTGTAGAATTGTTTTACGAAGCTGGTCAGTATTTGTCGCTGGTCTTCATTGCCGGTCCCCTTAAGTGTATAACTCTCGCGGCCGATCAATTTACCGTTGCGTATCATGAATACCTGGGCGCAGCCCTGATCGTTTTCTCCGGCGAAAGCAATAGCATCCTGTTCACCCCTGACCTTCATGGCAATGGACTGGCCTTCAATTACATCCTGTATGGACTGAATCTGGTCCCGCAAGCGGGCGGCCGTTTCAAATTCCATCAAAGCGGAAGCCTCTGCCATTTTCTTTTTAAGACTGCGGGTTACCGTCACGTGCTTGCCCTCGAGGAAAAGGACAAGCTGATCGATAATTTTTTGATATTCAGGGCGGTCTATATTGCCGGCACATGGAGCAAGGCATTGTTTGATATGGTAGTTCAAACACGGTCTGCGTTTCCTATCGGGTTGAATCGGCCTGGTGCAGGAACGCAACGGAAAAATCCTTTTAAGGGCATCAAGGGTGCGTCTTAATGAATGAATGCTGGCAAACGGTCCGAAATAGCGGCTGCCGTCTTCCTCCAGCCGTCTTGTGATATGCAGCCTGGGCCATTCTTCATCGGACTTTATTTTCAGATAAGGAAAGGACTTATCATCCTTAAGCAAAATATTGTAAGGCGGGCGATACCTTTTGATAAGATTCAATTCCAGGATCAGTGCTTCCTGTTCGGATGAGACGACGAAGAACTCAAAGTCGTGGATATGTTCTACCAGTTTTTGTGTTTTAGGTGTGTGCCCGGAAGATGATTTGAAATAGGACTTAACCCTGTTGCGCAGATTCACTGCTTTACCTACGTACAGGATACCACCTCTCACATCGCGCATGATGTATACGCCAGGAGATAATGGCAGTTGGGTTAACAGTCCTTCTATCAGATTGCCGGTCATTTGATCTCTCAGTTTCATTGTAACATAAGCCGTTTTGGGGATAAATATAAATCCAGGGAGGAACACAGGAATCAGAATTCATGAAAAGTGATAAACCCACATTATGTTATATCAAAGGTTATTTGCGGAACAGGCCGGAAGGGAGCTGTAAAACCCGCTTTGCTTTGGAGGCGGCGCCAATCTTGAGGGCTTTCAAAAGCAATCCGCTGTGCCAGTCAAAAGAGAGGTCCTTCTGCTGTAAAACGGTATCAACCATTCCTGATTTTTTAATCCTGGCAAGTAATCCTTCAATTTGGCTGTTGCTGAGGCGTTCGTAGATTTTACGGGCATAATAGCCGGTTTTAAGCTCGTTTCCCAATTTTTTACGCCAGGCACGCTCATAGCCGGCCATTATTTGAGAAGAGAAGTCATTTCGCTTGAATGCATCATCGATGGTTTCAGCCGCGATGTCGGCACACAGCATGCCGAAATAGATACCTCCACCGGTTGTAGGCTTGGTTTGCCCGGCCGCATCTCCTATCACCAGAAACCTGTCTCCGCAGGTCCTTTTTAAGGGGCTCAAGGGAATGCTCCCATATCTTACGTCATTGTTATCGTTGCGAATAATTCCCCCGGATTCCAGTGAAGCTACCCATTGCTTCAGCAAAGGGCCCGGATTGGAGTGAGCAAGCAGTCCAACCAGACATCTTCCCTGCTCAGACGGTACAATCCAGGAAAAAAAACCGGGAGCAATATCCTGGTTAAAATATATGGCTACTTCTCTCATTTCATTGCTTGAAACTTCGATTTGTGCGCCGTTGACTGAATAGCCCGGTGCGGCAAGCCCAGCCTGTTTGGCTATACTGGCATTAAAACCACTGGCTATTACTGCAACCCTGGACTTTAAGTGGACTGTTTCCCCATCTGTTTCAGTTTCAATATCCACGCCATCAGGAACAAAGGATATACGTTTCGCCGCCGAGGAAAGGCAGTATTCCGCTCCTGCGGCGGAAGCCCTTTCAGCCAGCAGGCGGTCAAATTCGGGCCGGTCCAAAATGCTGGCCTGTGTTTCCGGGCAGTAAAGGCGAATACAATCTCCGGCGGGTGAATGGATACCGGCGCTGTTGATATTTCTCAAGACAACACTATCAGGGATGTCATAGATCAGGGCACATTCACGGCTTATTATACCGGTACAGGCCGGCTTTTCACCTATCCCGGACTTTTTTTCCAGCACTTTAACCCTGTATCCGTATTTAGCCAGACGGAAGGCAGCCCTGCTGCCCGCCGGGCCTCCGCCGATAACCGCAACATCCAGCACATTATGCTCCGGTACTAAACTAAAACCGGTCGCATCCCGGGATGCGACCGTACCTTTGCCTGGTATTCTATATCTGCTTCCCTGCGCTCGGATTACCGAGTTCAGGTTCATCAGGCTTATCCTTACAGGACTCTCAGCCTGACACAACCCCAGATGGCTTTGAATCACCCTATTTTTAACTACTAAATATTCTAACCAGTCAGTTACAGGATCGACTTTAACGCGATCTTATGGAAGATCAGGCCACTGCCTTATATAATAACGGAACGGTCTGGCGTTTAAACATCTTCAGTTGATGGTGATCAAACCCTGTTTCAGGGCCAGAACCACCGCTTCAGTACGGGCGTTGGCGTTCAATTTTCGAAGAATTGAGGTGACATGGTTTTTGATAGTCTGTTCGCTTATTCCCAGCTCAACAGCGATTTGTTTATTCAAATAACCCTGACCGATGTATTTAAGGATTTCCATCTCCCGCGGAGTCAGAGGGGAAATAAAAGCCTCCGCCTCCGTACGTCTGGACAGCTCCTGGAATTGAAGCAATACCTGTTCGGCGACTTTAGGCCTGGTGGTGAAGCTTTCATTAATCGGATGCTCACCATGCGCTACGCGATGAATGGTATCGACCAAATTTTCCGCGGTTGTTTCCTTACTTAAATAGGAGGCTGCCTGACCTTTAAGCACTTCAAAAAGCTGCTCGTCGGTAGGGTTTGACGCAAGGACTACGATGGCAATACTGGAAGAATGCTGTTTTATTTTACGAGCCAGGGTAAGCCCCGCCTCCGCAGATCCGTCAATATCCAAAAGCGCCACATCCGGGGGGATATTATCTACAAAATTTAAGATATTGTCACTGATTTCATAAGTGCCCATTACGCTAATATCAGAAATATTGGAAAGGGACTGCTGTATGCCCTGGCGAAAAAGAGATTGCTGACTGATTATCAATACCTGTATTTTCTCTGATTCCATGTCTTTCCTCCAACACCCGAAGTTATCGGGTTTCACCTAAACCGTCTTATTTTTTATTGTGACTTTTTCATGAGGATCCATAGTGTCATGCAAAACTGCTAAAAAATTTTTAACCAGCCCCGGATCAAATTGAGTACCGGACCTCTTTTTTATCTCTTCTTTGGCAGCATCAATATCCAGGGCTTGAGCATAAAAACGGTTTGAAGTCATTACAGCAAATGTGTCGGCAATAGCCAGGATACGTGCTTCAAGCGGTATTTCGTCATCTCTTAAACCGTCTGGATATCCCGTCCCGTTAAACCATTCATGATGATGCAGTATACCCTGTATACAGGGTACGAGCTGACTGGAATGGCTGGCAATAGCGGCTCCCAGGACCGGGTGCATTTTCATTATTTCAAATTCCTGTGCTGTCAGAGAATCCTGTTTATTCAGTATCTCATCACTTATGCCAATCTTACCAATATCATGTAATAAAGCGCAAGTTCCCAGATGGTTTATCTCCAACTGGTTCATGCCCATTTTTTCACCTATAGCAATAGCGTAATCATGTACATTTTTGGAATGGTGATGTGTCAACCTGTCTCTGGCATCGACGGTAGCGGCCAGGGCATAGATCGTGCTTAAGGCCTCGCTGTCCTGAGTCTGGCTGACATTGATGGAAGGTTTACCGAAAGGAAGCAGGCTGATGGATGAATATTCACTGCGGTTTCCTCCGCTCCTTTTGGCCTTGTAAAGGGCTGCATCGGCTGCAGCCAACAGGTCGTTTGGACTAACTCCGTCCGAAGGCCAGCAGGCAATACCCAGGCTGACACTGATGGGAATAGAGCCGATTTCGATTTGCGCGAAGGTTTTTTGCCGTATTCTCTCGGCTACTCTCAGGGCGGAATCCAGATCCGTATGCGGCAGAAGAATAGCGAATTCGTCTCCACCGTATCTGAAAGCCTGATCGGCCTCACGGATAGTATTCTTGATTATTATACCGATTTGCCGGAGCAATTCGTCGCCTGCCAGATGACCGTAATTATCGTTAAGCGCTTTCAATGAGTCAAGGTCCAGGATGATCAGCGAAAATACTCCGCCGTAGCGCGAGTGACGTCCTATTTCACTCGGCAGTAATTCATCCAGAGAGCGCCGGTTTAAAAGCCCGGTCAGACTGTCCACTCTTGCCAGGCGCTCGGTCTTGGCGTATAAACGCGCGTTTTCAATCGGCATGGCGATTTGTGAGGCCAGTTGTTCCAGCAATTTCAAGTGCCTGGCGTTGTAGGCATTGGGATTGCGGCTGGCAACCGTCAGCGTACCGATTACCTGGTTGGAAATCATCAGGGGCAGATAAACGATGGAACGGATGGAACGCTGAAGATGATACTTACTGGTGATAAAACGTTCCTCCTGAGACAGGTCAGCGATGATCACGGGTTTTTGGTATTCCCTTAACCACTCGGTAGCGGTGCCTTTCAAGGGTATTCTTTCTCCTACCTGCCAGGGAGAGCCGATTTCGGTGGAGATAGCCATAAACAAAAGCTGGTCGTTCTCTATTACTGAAATAGCAGCCCAATTTACATCGACGACCCTTTTCAGCTCTTTAATAAAAGTATCGTAGATCCTCTGAATATCAAGGCTGG
The DNA here is from genome assembly GCA_016926695.1 of Dehalococcoidales bacterium. Next base: position 32,937 of record JAFGOB010000168.1, read on the forward strand.
AAGTAATAATAAGGTTGGACCGGTTGATGACCGAAAGCTCCTCCTCTCTTTCTTTAAGCTGTTCACGCAGATACTCTTTCTCCATGCTCACGGATACCTTGCGTGTAACGCTTTCAATCAAGCCATAATCTTCCAGGTTATAATAGCCACTCCTCTTTTTATCCAGAACAAGTATGCCGATGATCCTCTCACGGCTGATCAAGGGTACAATCAACTCTATTTCACTGTTTTCTATAGCGTCCTTTTCCTGCTGCCACAGTCCCATGAATTCGGGCATTACAGAGAGGTTTTCTTTTGTTACAGGACGGCGCTGCTTTTGCAGATGTTGTATGATAGGGTTATCCCCCCTGATTTTTAAGCAGGAAACAGGATTATTACCATCGGCCGGTTCAACCAGATGAACGGTAAAATCGCGGTTGGCGTCCATGAAAAGTAAGCCTGCTTTCTGACAATTTACGGCCTGGGTAATCAGTGAAAGAAACTCGGCGCCCTGCTGTTTCAAGCTGAAAACATTTTGTATTTTTCCCGCGAATTCCACCAGTTGCTGACGGTAGTAATAGCATTCGCCCTGAAAAGCCTGTCCCATAATCCGTATAATAAGGTCGCGCATTTTATAAACGATGACAAGTGTAATAATGGCAGCCATCGAGGATGCGAACAACAGTCCTGTAGTAAGCTCGATGTCAAGCAAATAGTGAATCCCGATCAGCATTGCCCAGTAGCAAACGATACCAATCATTCCAATGCATAACCAGACAAATCCCCTGCGCAGGACAAAACGTACATCTACCAGATGGTGTCCTGTCACGGCATAACTGAGAATCAGGGCAATGATCATATTTCCTGCATGGCTCAAGGGTAATTCACCTCCCCATGGGAGTAACGATGTACTGGTAAAAACAGTCAAAACGGATAGACCGATTATAAGGCTCAGAGTCTGATTATAGACTACCGGATTATCCCTGTTTCTCAAGCGGGGAGCCAGTACATAAATGTTCCTGGCCAGAAGAACGAGAAGCGGGATAGCTATCAGCCCAACATAACTTTTATATTCAGGATGAAGCACGCCGTCTATAACCGCGATGTCTTCTGTAAAAAGACCTATCCCCACCAGCACTGAAATAACTACCAGGGAAGAATAAGCAAAAGGCAACAAACGTCTTTTTTCCGGGGGGAAAAAAGATGAAGTAAAAGCGTGAAACTGGACAGCCATCAAGACAAACATTATCACGATAATTCTCAGCCATATATCACCAAACAGCGGCAGAATGTCAGTCCGAACCAGAAAATCGGTCAAACTCCAGATAAAAGCGGCTGATAAGAATAACAGAAAAAGCAGATGCTGCTTGCGCCACGGCCGTATTGTCACGGCCGTTATCAGCAAAGGTACATAAGCAATAGTAGCCAGTAACGGAATAAAAGAATAAATATTCATGTAGTGCCCATTATTGTCTTAAATTTATAGACTGTCAAGCAATGTATATTACAAAAAAGGGATACAAGGACTAAAATACTATATAACAGGTGTGGGTATTTGACCTGAAAGTGATTGCCCGGAAGCGGAACCGGTACTATCCTGGGCGCCAAGGATAATGGAAAGAACTTTTTGAGAAGGGTTGACATGTGGAGGTTTCAGATGTGCGATATCAGCTCCTTCCGAACGTCTGACTGCTGTATAGCGGGCAAACGTGCCGGGCGCCAGCAATACTATTTTAACTTCCAGTTTTGCCATGCTATCTGCATCACTGCGTGCCTGTGATCCGGAAAAGGCTTCGTATTCTTCTTTCATTATTTCCCGGTATACGCTGGTTTCCAAATCTTTGAGGTCTACCCTTATCTCCTCTCTGGGCTCAAGCAATATATTCAGTACCATTTCTCCAGGTTTTTTAAAGGCCATCCAGTCCTGGTAAGGTACGCCGGTATTCTCAACAGCCTTCCAGATAGATCTTTCATTGAGACGTATAGAGGCGAAATCCAGCAAATCATCCGCCCTTCTTTCAAAGACCATCTGGGGGATTTTTATATCCAGATTGTTATTCATCAGCGAAGTGATACGTATCATATCTCCAACCCGGTAGCGAACAAGCGCTCCTTTATGAAAATTGGTGATTACGATTTCGTAACACTCTCCCGCCCTGACTTCGTCCAGCAATACGGTGGACGGCTGATAGTGGTGGTCAAGCCGCCATTTCATATGTTCTTTTTCAGTAATGAATTCAAGAAAATTAAGATGCGGAATAAATGTCATAGAACTATAATCCCAGCATTGTGTGGCGATAATGCCCGCTTCCGTATTGGAGTAGATATCCAGGGGGTAGCGACCCCAGTATTCTTTTATTTTTTCCCTGTATATCGAGCTATCCAGACCGCTGGTAATGATGCCTTTAATACGCCACAGGTCTTTAGGCAGCATATTACGGTTTGACATGCGGCTCCTGATCATTGCTCTGGTTAAACGTGCCAGAGCCTTTGGCCGGGACAGAAGAGGCAAAATATCAATGCTGCCTGCCGAGCTGTCAAACTTTTTTCCTACTTCGGCAAGTACCAGAGAAAGTCCGAAAAAGTAGTCAATTCCGCCCGATAAGGCTTCTTTGAAGGCCAGGCTAATGCGTTCTTCAAAGGGAAGTTGTTCAGCCCTGGACAGTGAAGGATAGTAACGCAACGGTGTTTGTTCCTGTAGTATGCTGGCAAGCGCACCGGACATATAAGGTCTGGGAGCCACGGTATATATCATATTAGGGCATTTTATAACCGGGGACGGGTCACCCCATCTCTCACAGGCGGACATCAGGCCGATACCATAGATTATTTTCCCCAATTGATCTACGAAACCCTGCGACATGGGTATCCACTTACACTTAAATTCACCGGATTTTCCTGAAGTATGTACCCACTGGGAAGGTTTTTCGGGAAGTGTATTCTCCCGTTTGTCGGCCAGTTCCGGACAATACGCCGCATAGGTAGTCAATGGTACTTCCCGTCTGAAATCGCGGACATCAAAAGGCCAGGCTTCCCCCATGATCTTGCGGCCAAGCCTGGATTTATTGAGTGCTTCGATTTGGCCCTTGAGGAGTCTTTTTTGAATGATCATAAATGTTTCGATATCCAGGTTAACATAGCCACAGCACATCTTCCAGATTTCATCGTACCGGCTTTGAAGTACCAGGTCTATTGCTCTTGTCATTATTCCCCCGGAATACTTACTAATAGCTTCAACGAAAAAGGGTAATGTGGCAGTAAGACCCTATATGATTCCTTTGATCATTTAGACTTGAGGAAAGAATGACAGAAAAAGGAGATCTTGAGAAGTTACATATTTCTAGAAGAATGTTCTATCGTATAAAAAAAGGGGGCAGCAAAATCGCTGTCCCCCGAAATAAAAAGGATAGAGGCCTACTTACCGGCTGTTCTGGGTTTTCCTCCTGATGCAGAAAGTGTCTGAAGCTTTTGGACCAGTTCATTGAAAGTACGGTCTTTGGGTTCTTCTCCCAGTTCCATCCCATAGCTGATAAAGAAGTCCAGAAAACGCCGTAAAAGATCTTTCATCCCCTGGGTAAACTCCTGGAATTCCTCTCTGCTTACATATTGCAGGGAGGAGACTTCCTCTCCGGATTTATCCTGAAGCAGATTATCGATAAGCAGTTCGAGGAACTCAGTCCGACTTAATTCCCCACGGTTATCGTCTATTTTTTTCAGAAAATCGCCGTTGACAACCAGTATTTTTTTATCAGTCATCTCTTTTCCTCTGTGAAATACATTTTTGATAATCTCAATAATCAAATTGAAGAACGTTGCTAACCGGGGAAACTATGTATCATTATAGCTCGAAATCATCAAGACCGAGCATCTCTTTAACACTGGAAAGAAGCCTCAACAATTTCTGCCCCTTTTCCGTAACACGGTAATAAACACAGGGATTTCCGATTTTAATAGTATCGATAAAGCCCTCGCTGACCAGATAACCCAGATATTTCTGAATCTGTCTGTAGCTCATGTTCACGCTGTACATGATCTCGGTTTTGCCGGCGCCGTTTTCGCCGACTTTAAGCATTTCAGCTATAATTTCAATATCGGAACGTCTTCTGTTTACTCTCAAGCTTCACCTTCCAGCTTACAGGGTAATACTATAGTACCGGATTCCAGGTTTTGTCAAGTTTTTCATTTTTCCGCCTTCAAAAATGGTATTAAGAAAGTGCATATGCTAGAATAAAGTTAGTTTCAAACGTGTATTTCACCTTTTTGTTCAGTCATAAAATACAGGCGTATGATTATTTTAATAAAGGAGATACGAAATGGCACTGAATGGAAAAGTAGCACTTGTTACCGGGGCCAGGCAAGGGCTGGGCAGAGCAATCGCTCTGGGGCTGGCGAATGCCGGGGCCGATATAATGGTGGCTGACCGTGTACTTGAAGACGGCAAACTGGCTAATGTAGCCAAGGAAATACAGGCGCTGGGCAGGCGTGCTGTAACGTCTGGCGGAGATATTTCGGTTGAAGCGGATGTGGAAGCCATGGTAAATAAAGCCACCAGTGAACTGGGTAAAGTGGATATCCTGGTGAACAATGCCGGAGTTACAGCACAGGACAGATTCGTGGATATGCCGCTCAGGCGATGGAATTTGATTATCAATGTTAACCTCAACGGTTCGGCTTTCTGCGCTCATGCCGTTTTGCCGCAAATGATTGAGAGAAACAGCGGTATTATTATAAATATGTCATCTATTCTGGCGTTGAGGGTTCAGTATAGTGTACCTTACGGCGCCACAAAAGCGGCTATAGAAAGGTTCACCACCGGTATGGCACGTGAACTGCGCAAGACCAATGTTTCTGTTACAGCGATGCGTCCTTATTTTGTAAAGACTGAAGTAGTCTCCGACTTCCTTGACGGACGTTCAGATATGAGTGATTGGGAAGAACCGGCAATGTGGGGTAAATATTGCTCCATGATTGCCGCAGCGGATCCAGCTACCACTACAGGAAAAATCTTCGATCAGGCCCTTTGCAAAGAAACGTTTGGAGAATGGAAATAATACCGGCCTGATTTGTTAGAAGTCGTTATGATTAAAGGAGGGATGACAACATCCCTCCTTTTTGATATATACAAGTGCAGTGAACACGGTAGAAAAATGGTTTGAAATAAAAAACCAACAATATTACAATAGGGTTAATTTACCTCCGGCCCATGGCTTATAAGCCATTAATATAAGAAGGAAAGGTTAGCTTTCTTGACGGTAACAATACTATGAAACGTGATATTCTCCCCAAAATATCAAATACCATAAAAAAATCCGCCAAACCGGTCATAGTAGGTGAATATGAGATAGAACTGAAAAGCCGGAAAATCAAGTATGTGCTCAAACGAAGTCAAAAAGCCAGGCTGGTATGGTTAAAAATCGGGCAGGGAAAGGGATTAAGCGTTACAGTTCCGGCCTCTTACGACCTGGCTAATCTGAACAGCTATCTTGCCGAACGCACAGACTGGATATTGCATAACCTGGATAAATTCAGTGCCGCTCCCGAGCAGCCTGACGCAGAAAAAAAGGCTATGCCGGATAAAATATCATATCTGGGTAAATGCTATATTCTCAAGAAAAACAACAGGATGAGGGGATTTACCGCAGTTTCTCAGGACAATTCTATATTAAGCTTCAATCTTTGTACTTCCTTTGACAGCTCTAACAAGGAAGGTTTGAAAAAGTGGTTAAAAGACCAGGCCAGAGGGATAATCAACGAAAAGGTTAAATTATTCGGTCGAAAACTAAAAGTAACTTATTACAATATATATATCAAAGATCAAAAGTCGATATGGGGCAGTTGCTCTAACAGAAAAAATCTCAGCTTTAACTGGCGGCTGATCATGGTGCCGGAAAATGTCATTGATTATGTCGTTATCCATGAGTTATGTCATCTAAAGGAAATGAACCATTCCAGGTCGTTCTGGAAACAGGTGGCGGAATACTGCCCGAAATGGCGGTTGCACCGCAAATGGCTGAATGAGCACTGTAATGAGCTTAGAAAGATATTATAGGGAAAGTATACTTATTCGCACCGGTTGATAAAAACTGTCTGCTGGTGGTCTATGTTAAGAAAGAGCATGAGTCTACAATGCTTCTATTTCGATATACTGACGTCCGATATCTTCAAGATACCGTGCATCCGATGTTTTAATAACGGGTATTTCTTTTTCCTCTGATATCCAGCCGGCCATGGGGAAATTTCCACGCGAGCTTGCGCCTTCGACTGCGTCTATTCCAATATTCCTGATCTGATTCATGTCCAGTGGATGATAATAACCCGGATGCGCCATGATCAAGAACCATTCTTTACCCTTAAAAAAGGGAATGCGCCTGCGATAACGATCGGGAATGTAAAGTTGAAGATAGTGCTGGTGACCGTAGTCAACCTCCGAACCGGGCAAGATAATCAGGTCGTCACTGCGGAAATGGTCCATTATTTCCAGTGCAGTCACCCAGCCGTGATTGAAATTATTAAATTCCGTTATGGCTACGCCGTTCAGGCCCGCTTTTTTTACAGCGCCGGCGATAGCCCCGGCAACGTCTTTATTGATGTTACCGATTCCTTTAATGCCCATGCTCTGTTTTAAAGCCAGTATGGGATGAGTATGCAGGTCCATTTTTATCATTCTGCTCATTATGACATTATAATATACCGGCCAAATGCAAACAATCGGTCATGAACGCAATAACTTATGTACAGCAGGCACTCTACAGACTCTCAGTTCCCAATTGACGGATGGGATGGTATTATTAACATATGAACAGGCTTGTTTTTGATCCGCAAAGATCCGGTAAAAAAATGAAAATAGTGTGTTTTATATCCGGATCAGGAACCAACTACCGGGAAATAGTCGCCCGTGATCCCGCTCATCATTACCTTGTTTTCACCAACCGTCCGGGCTGTGCAGGGACAGAAATCGCCAGGAGTTACAACCACGATGTAATCGAGTTAAGCCACGTTCCTTATTTAAAGTCGGCCAGAGAAAAGTACGGACCGGGGAAAATACCCAGAAATTGTCCCGAAAGGGTAAACTACGAACGTGATACGGTAGAGATGATTGAAAAGAAGCTGGGCGGGCAACCCGACCTCGTCTGTCTGGCGGGTTACGATCTATGGTTTACGGACTGGACAATAGAGAGGTATTTCCCCAGGGTACTTAACGTCCATCCGGGAGATACGACTCGGGGATATGACGGACTGCACTGGGTCCCGGCGGCAAAGGCTATCATTGCAGGTGATCAGCAAATAAGGTCGACCCTTTTTATAGCAGATAAAAGTGAAGACCAGGGACCTGTACTGGCACAGTCAGCTCCGGTTAATATTGATCAGGCGCTGGAAGCAGCCGACGGTGAAAACGGCACCAGTCTGTCAGACGGTTTGGAGTTGATTAAAAAGTTTATAAAAGAAAACAATGTCGGTTCCTATCCTGATTTTAAAGCCGGCTCACCAGAAGATATACAGTCAGTTATGTCGGCTGTTTGCGGCAGTCTGCAAGATACTCTTAAAGTCCGGGGAGACTGGCAAATATACCCGCTGGCGGTGCATGACCTCATAGCCAGGGGAAGAGTGGGGATAGAAGGACGAACAATACTCGTGGACGGGCGGCGTATGCCGGTACACGGTTACAGACCGGATGAAAATACTGAATAAAATGGGTTTTTTAAGAGGATTTTTACTGGGACTACTGGCAGCGCTTCTATGTTTTTTCCTTCTGGTTTTTATTTTTGTCCTGACCGTAAAATCAACCCTTATGAATGCTGACTTCATGGTTGATGAATCACAGAAAATAGATATCTCGGTTGCCGTCAGCGAGTACCTTATCGACCAGATGTCTATTGACGATACCATTATTCTGGCTATCAAACGCAGCACGGTTGAACTTGAACCCTGGATAAGACAGCAATTGGACATGGCTATCTATTCATGTTATGACTACTGCCTCGGTAAAACCGACAGTCTCGAATTGGTCCTTGATCTTGACATGTTCAAAACCGGGCTGTCAGACAATCTTGAAAAGGTATACTCCCAGTTTCCCCCTTCCGATTACCTTGAACTCCCGGAAGCGGACCGGGAAAGTTTCCTCTACAAGGTCAAGCAGGATGTGATGGATATCCTGCCTTCCAGGCTGGTAATAACAGAAATAGACCTTGGCGACGATATCATGGAATCGCTTGACAGTATGAAGTCGATTGCGTCTCTGATCACGACCTCTTTCCGGTTGTCCCTGGTAATCATGGCGGTAGCGTTACTATTGTTAATACTGATCTTACGCAGTAGAAAAACCTTAATGCGTTCTTTCGGCATAGTATTGATACTGGACGGACTGTTGACTTTTTCTGCGCTGATGATATTTCAAAACGTTTACCTGTCGGATTTATATCCACAGGACACGATTCCGGAGTTGCAGGTCTGGATTCCCCTGGTGATAAAGGATGCGCTGTATCCCGCTTTTGTTGCCGGAGCAGTGCTTCTGTTATTGGGGATTCCGGCCATGGCCGGCTCTTTTCTGACAGGCCGTAAATAGACAGGCTTATTTTCGGCAATTCAGGATAACCGGGCTTTGACCAGTAATTTCAGACCTTTCTGTCCGACTACTGTCACTTCGGTTCCTGTCTCAATGTCACCGTTCTCAGCTTCGGCTTCCCAGAGTTCGCCTTTGATGTTAACAAATCCCCCGGGGTTCAGGTGCCTTGTCACTATTCCGGTTACTCCGATCATGTCGGTATAACCGGGCAGAGCCGTCTTTCTTAAAATGCGGCTGCCTGTCCTGAATACAAAAAAAGCATAGACCGCGAAAGCTATCATGATGATCGCTATACCCCAGGGAGGAATATTGACGCCAAGCCTGGGCAGACCCCATATAGCTGCTGAAGCTATCAGGGTTTCCCAGACGATATTAGAAAAAATGGCGAATATCAAACGTGATTTATTCATAGGTCGCTTTAATTATAGCAGGAATCAGGAGAAGGAAAATGCCAATGTTAACGGCAGGGCCTCTCCTGTGATAAATATCGTAGAACATCCACACAACAGGGCATCTCGTGTTGCGCCTGTCTGAATATGAATGTTATAATTGGCTGGAAGTGTGAGAGGTAAAGCATGAAACTTAGCCGGGAAGAAGTACTGCACATTGCCGCCCTTGCCAAGGTTGGAGTCACTGAAGCAGATGTAGAGAAAATGAGGGAGCAGCTTTCCAATATACTCGAGAATTTCGGAATATTGCAGAAGCTTAATACGGATAATATACAGCCTACCGCTCAGTCCGTGGCCTTGCAGAATGTGATAATGTCTGATGAAGTAAGCCCTTCTTTGTCTTCTGAAGAAGTCCTCTCAAACGCTCCGCAAAGAGAAGACGATTTCTTCAGGATTAAAATAGTCCTGGAAGACTAGACCATGAGAAGAAGGGTATAATTTGACGATACAAGATCATCTGACCATCCGGGAAGCCCACCACTTGCTTATATCAAGGAAAATATCTTCCGTTGAGTTAACGCGTTCAATGCTCGATCGTGTCAAGCAGGTAGAGCCCAAAATACAGGCCCTTGTCAGTATATTTGAAGAGAGAGCACTGGACCAGGCCCGTAAAGCGGATGAACTGATACAAGACGGCAAGGCGGGCGTACTTACGGGTATTCCAGTAATTATTAAAGACAACATGTGTACCCTCGGAGCAAGGACAACCTGCTCCTCGAAGATGCTGGAAAACTTCGTCCCGCCCTATAATGCCACTGTGATAGAAAAGCTGAACGGCAGCGGGATGGTCATGATCGGTAAAGCCAATATGGATGAATTCGCCATGGGATCATCGACCGAAAACTCAGCTTTTTTTGCAACTCGTAATCCCTGGGATGTTTCCTGTGTTCCGGGGGGAAGCAGCGGCGGATCGGCAGCGGCGGTGGCAGCGGGAGAAGCCATTTATGCCCTTGGTTCCGATACGGGCGGCAGCATACGGCAACCGGCGGGTTTTTGCAGTGTTACGGGGATGAAACCAACCTACGGCCGTGTCAGCCGTTATGGACTGGTAGCGTTTGCCAGTTCGCTGGACCAGATCGGACCGCTTACCAGCGATGCCGCCGATTGCGCACTGGTAATGAACTGCATCTCCGGGTATGACAAACGTGATTCCACATCCGTCCCGATTGACGTACCTGACTATTCACGCTGTCTTGATACGAAGCTTAAAGGACTACGCATCGGCATCCCCCGGGAGTATTTCGTCGAGGGAATGCAGAGTGAAGTTAAATCGGCTATTGAAGCCGCCATAAAAGTCGTTGAGAACCTGGGGGCATCCATCACCCGGGAAGTATCTCTGCCCAGCACTCCCTATGCCCTGGCTGTTTATTATATCATCGCCCCTTCAGAAGCTTCCGCCAATCTGGCCCGTTATGACGGGGTTAAATACGGGTTTTCTTTCAGCGATGCCGCAAATATGTGGGATGCGATGGAAAAAACACGCCAGTACGGATTCGGCCCGGAGGTCAAGCGCCGTATAATGCTCGGCACCTATGCCCTGTCAGCCGGCTACTATGACGCCTACTATCTTAAAGCGCAAAAGGTGCGTACTTTAATCAGGCAGGAATTCGACCACGCTTTCGAAAAATATGATGCGCTGATTACACCCACGTCTCCTACTCTACCTTTCCATATTGGTGAGAAGATGGACGATCCGGTGCAAATGTACCTCAGCGATGTCTGTACTCTGCCGATAAATATAGCCGGCATTCCGGCCATTTCCATACCTTCCGGATTTGCGCGCGGTCTGCCGATCGGAATGCAAATCATAGGCAAACCTTTCGCTGAAGAAACGATCCTGAAGATAGCATACGCTTTCCAGCAGGCGACCGACTGGCACAAACAGCGGCCGCCGGTATAACGAGAAAAGTCTCTCACACGCAAGCGATCTCATAATTTTTTATCCGGGATCAGGATAATCGTTTCATGTTCCGCCCCGGTTTCCAGCTTATTCCATTTATAATCGCTTTAAATTGCTTCGTCGTTACACTCCTCGCAATGACGAGTTAATTCATATGATATATGATATGTATATATAGTATCTCCAATTAGAAGAGTTTAATGTAATACAGAGAGATTCTCACACACCGATTGGGAAAAAGGATGCAAATGACAACTTTACCAGCCCTCTTTACAAAGTGTATATAAAGATAAACCCATTGAGGGAGAGGGAAATGGACGGAAGGGGAAGACGAGTCAAGGGTTTGGGCTTTTCTCAGGGACAAACCAGTTCGCACTTTTCAAGGAAAATAACCAACAATAAAAGGGTACCAGCCTGTAAAATGGCGGTTTTATTTCTTATTGGTGGTGTTTTTAAAGAATATATAGAGAGTTACCGTACATATCAGGAGCACTGCTACAGCGATAGCAATAAGGACAATTCCCTGCTGCCAGCTCAAAGTGGAAAAATTCATAGCGAGATAAACAGCGGCGCCGATTATCACCACCGCCACAGTGGTAAGCAGGGTTATTATCAACCGGTTAGGCATAATCCATCGCATCCTATCAACCGATTACCGTCTTGGGCCGGTTCCCCAACTGGGATTGGGGAACCTACGGCGGTACATACGGCATTTTTCATTAGCACAAGACCAGGCAGCGATACGGGTAAAGAAGAAAAGTATTTTTTCTTTTATGGGATATACGCTGGTAGAGCCGCAAAAAGGACACAGCGGTTGTCCCCGGGCTCCCTGGTCGCCTGAATAAAATTCCTCTTCTCTACTGGGCATTTTTTATCATTTATTCAATAGCAGGGATATCTATTTCACCTGACATTTCAAGATCAGGAAGCAGCCGAAGAAGCGGGAGTTTTTTTAACTTTTGCCGCTCTCTCTTCGGCCAGTATCTTACGGGTTAATTCTATTTCCTCTCTGGTAACCTTTTTACGTTTTTCCTCCATATCGCGCATGATTTCAGCAAAACGGGCGCCCTCGGCGGCGCTGATCCATTCCAGTTGAAGACGTTCAGGCCGTATACCCAGTTTTTTCATGCGTTCCCATAAACGCTCGACCCTCTTTTGAGTCTGGTGATTGGCGTTGATATAATGGCAATCATTGATATGGCATCCTGAAACCAGGACAATGGGTGCGCCTTTTTCAAAGGCGGACATTATGAAATCTTCCGATATACGCCCGCTGCACATCGTACGGATAAAGCGGTTGTTAGGCGGATACTGAAGCCTTGACGTACCCGCCAGATCGCCTCCGGCATAGCTGCACCAGTTGCACAAAAAGGTAACTATCTTGTTTTCAGGAGATTCAGATAAAGCGGTGCTGATCTGGGCGTTGATCTGTTCATCGGTAAAGTGCTGCATGGTTATCGCGCCGAAGCGGCATTCAGCGGCGCAGGTGCCGCATCCGGCACAGGCAGCAGCCGTAACCACAGCTCCGGTTTTGGCCTTAATGTCGACTTTTATAGCGCCGTAGGGACAGACTTTAGCACAGGCCCCGCAGGAAACACACTTGTCCGCTATTACCTGGGCCTTGATAGCTTCGCCTTTGATTTTCCGGGAATTGAGCAGTATCGAGCTTCTGGCGGCAGCGGCCCCAGCCTGCGTAACGCTGTCCTTGATGTCCTTGGGAGCTTCGACAGAACCGGCATAAAATATCCCGGGCGTGGGAGCATCCACGGGTTTCAATTTGGGATGGGCTTCCATCAGGAAACCGTCCGATGTCTGAGATATATTCAATATGCCTGTAAGCTGTTTCAGGTCCGCTCTCGGCTCAAGTCCCACGGACAGCACTACCATATCCAGCGAGTATTCTTCCAGCCTGGAAATGGTGGTATTTTCGACTTTTACGGTTAAATTTTTAGTATCTTTATCCTCGGTAATTTCTCCGGGCAGACCGCGTATATAATGCACTCCGCCTTCCCTGGAACGTCTTAAGAGGTCTTCAAAGCCCTTGCCGAAAGCACGCATATCCATGTAGAAAACGAATATCTCAATATCCGGGTAATGCTCAAGCAAAAGGAGGCTGTCCTTGATAGTATTCATGCAGCATACGTTGGAACAATAGGGGTTACCCCTGTTGTCCGTTCTTGAACCGACGCATTGAATAAATCCGATACGTTCAGGGGTAGCATGGTCGGAGGGTCTTACGATGTGACCGTCGGTCGGGCCTCCACCGCATATCAGCCTTTCGAACTCCATGGTGGTAATGACATTTTCGTATTGACCGTATCCGTATTCGCTCAATTTGGTCGGATCGTAGATCCCCATACCGGTGGCCACAATAATGGTACCTACCTCGATTTCGACACAGGTATCTTTGGCGTTCAGGTCGATACATTCCTTTTCGCAGGCTTCGATGCATTTAATACAGGCTATGGGATTGTTTCCCAGGCAACTATTCATATCGATTAAATATGACGACGGGACCGCCTGGGCAAAGGGTATGTAAATAGCCTTGCGGGTTGAGAATCCCTGTTGAAATTCATCCGGAGTAGTAACCGGACATACCTCGGCACACTTATTGCAGGCGGTACAGAGGTCTTCATCAACGTAACGCGCTTTACGTTTGATTTTCACCTTGAAATTACCGACATAGCCGGAAACTTCCTCGACGGTGCTGTAAGCCATCAGCTTGATACGGGGATGACGGCCGACATCCATCATTTTGGGACCCAGCACGCAGATCGAACAGTCCATGGTCGGAAAGGTCTTATCCAGTGCGGCCATAATGCCGCCAATCGAAGCCTGCTCTTCAACCAGGTAGACCTGGTGTCCGGCATCAGCCAGATCAAGCGCGGCCTGCATTCCGGCTACTCCTCCGCCTATCACCAGTGCGGCATCCTTGATGGGTATTTCAAGTTCCTCCTGGGGTTGAAGCAGGGCTGCCCTGGCGACGGATATTTTTACAATATCTTTAGCTTTAGCGGTGGCAATCTCGCGGTCATGGAGATGCACCCAGCTACAGTGTTCGCGCAGGCTGCCCATTTCAAGAAGGTACGGATTAAGTCCGGCTTCGGCTATACAAGAGCGAAAGGTCGGCTCATGCAGACGCGGCGTACAGGAAGCCACCACAACCCTGTTGACCTTGTTTTCAATAATGGTCTTCTTGACTTCCTGTTGACCGGGATCGGAACAGGTATATCTATTTCTTACCGCGACTACCACACCGGGCAATGTCTCGGCGTATTTTGTCACCTCTTCCGTATCTACCGAACCGGCAATATTCGATCCGCAGTCACAGACAAACACACCGATCCTGATTTCCTCATCAACCAATTAGCTTACCTCCTGTTCAGTGAGCCGGCTACCAGACTGGCAAAATCCTGTATTTCTATCTGTTCAACCTGACAATCTTCACTTTTTTGGGCGCATTTCAAATGAATCTGGCATTTGGGGCAGGCTGTGACCAGAATTTCCGCCCCGGTATCCCTGGCCTGCTCCAATCTTTGTCCCTGTACCTGGCGGTTTACAGAGTTACAATATGCCCAGGGATTAGCCCCGCAACATAATGATCTCTCGCGATTATTTTTCATTTCAACCAGTGTAATTCCCGGTATACCTGTCAGAATCCGGCGTGGCTGGTCAAATAGCCTGAATCCTCTTCCCAGGGTGCATGGATCGTGATAGGTTACCTCTTTGCTGAGAGCGGCGGGCTCCAGCTTCTTTTCCTCGAAAAGGGGCGCCAGTATTTCTACCAGATTTACGACTTCTATATTGAAGTCGCTTTCAACCCGGGGATATTCCTCTTTCAAACAGGCGTAGCCTTCAGGGCAATAGGTAATGATCTTTTTCACTCCATGCTTTTTAAATTCGCCGATATTGGACCTGGCCAGATCCAGGAAGCCCTGCCTGTCACCCTGTAAAAGAAGGTCTCTTCCACAGCAGCGCTCGTTAGCAAGGAGCTTAAAAGGCACCCGGGCTTTGTTAAGCAGGCGCAGTGCTCCTATCACACCATCAAGGGTATTTACGCCGATATCCTTGAAGACCACGTCAAAATAAGGCGCGCAGCCAACGAAAAATATGGTATCGGACTCCCCGGCCAACTCTATATCGTCAGGCAGCCATTCCAGACGTTCCTGCCGAATGTCTTTATGTGACATCATATGCATAACCGATTGCAGGGTCCCGCCATGGCTGCACTGTACGTTAAGGCCTTTATTTACCGCCTCTGTA
This sequence comes from Dehalococcoidales bacterium, assembly GCA_016926695.1. The sequence continues at coordinate 48,091 of JAFGOB010000168.1, forward strand.
CGCAGGGCAGTGATGAAATCGGGGAATTTTACCCGGTAGTTGCACCATTCAAGACATGCCTGACAATGCAAGCAGGACCAGATGGTCTCATCAACGGAATCACCTGGCTTGCTGATCAGACTTTTCTGGATAATTAAACGCGGATTAAACTCCGCATCAAACTGGGATACAGGACAAACCACGGTACATTTTCCGCAATCGAGGCAAAGCCTGACCCTGGTATTCTTTATCTCTTGGTCCAGGTTTAACAATTTGTATACATCCTCAATAAATATTTACCTGCGAAAATAATTATGTCAATTCCCTGCGGCCGCCCCGGCTAACTGCCCGGCGAAATCATTGACGTGGTTAATAAAACCGGCAGCATCTGCCTGTTGCAAACGTACCAGGGCAAGCCGGTCCTCTTTCAGACCCAGCAACTTCATCAGATCGCGGGATTTTTCAACATTCCGATCTACCAGAGATTCTTCGACACCGAAATGACAATTATTATTTTCGCAGCCCAGCAGCATCACTCCGTCAGCGCCCATTTCCAGGGCCTTGAGCATCAGACCGGTATGAACACGGGAAAGACAGCTAACCCGGATGATTTTAACCGATGCGGGAAAATTCATCTTTTGCTGTGCTGCTGTTTCGACACAGCTTAAACCATCCCAGTTACAAACAAAAACAACAATCGTAGCAGAATTGTTCATCCGATTTTACTCACATTATCCACATTCTTCATTAAAGACTCAAGAGCCGCAATAATACTGACTTCGCTCTGAAGAGGCTGAGAAATGGCGCCGGTCGGACATACCGACATGCAGGCCCCGCAGCCAAAACAGAGTGCAGGGTCAATAAAGGCATAACACCGGCCCGAGGGAATATTCCTGAGTTCTATATAAGGACATAGCTTAACGCAATCTCCGCATCCGCGGCAAAGCTTTTCATCGATCACCACCGCGCTGGAACGGGGCATGAATGATTCCTGATTCAGATATATGCAAGCACGTGAAGCCGCAGCTTCACCCAGTCTTATCAGATCATTCATATCGGGGTGATCGCCTGGAACAATGTCAAAAATACCCGCGGTCTCGCGTACTGTATAAGAATGGCCTATGGCTGAATCAAGGCTGGAAGCCCTTGAGAAATGGTGCTGGCGAGTCAGTACCCTGTTGATAACATTGCTATCCGCTATCATGTCCATGACCTCTTTACGGACATTAACCATATCCAGTATGACAGCGCCGGCTTCAAAGGTCCTGACATCTTTATTTTCCCGCAATACCGCCTGGTATTTGCCGGGAATACCGTTCAGCTTAAGATTTTCAGGCCAGTTGTGGATAGTAACTTCACGGTTTGACAGGTCAATAAGCGAGCGATTAATACGTTCCTGGTATTCAGTGTTTCCCGAGCGCAGGCCTTCCAGGTCAAAAATAACGGTTACCGGATAATTCTGGAGGGCCAGACTTGAAGCTGCCGCCATTCCGGCCAGGCCTGTGCCTATTACCATTACGCTGTTGGCCACTGTCCGCGGCTCATATTTCGCTGCGGTAAGCCTCTGCGACCTGATGACACCGGTGGATATCAATTCCAGGGCTTTATCCGTGGCCCCGTCAGGATCATCACTGTGGACCCAGGCACACTGTTCACGTATATTTACAAACTCAATATTGACGCCTTCGGGAAGCTCAACCGAGAGATTGTGCTGGCACATTACCCGCCTGTCGGTACAACTGAAACAGATTTGCTCAAGATTACAGCAGCGGCAGGCAGCCAGAACAACATGCCTGATATCATTTTTTTCAACATATTCTCTTATACTTGCTGCGCCTTCCGGCGTACATGACTGCGGGAGAGTTTGTATACCGTAAACATGCGGCATTTCAGCGATTACTTCACTTATTCTGGTGAAATCGATGACAGAGCTTATCTGGTCGCCGCACTGGCACAAAAATACCGCCGTGCGGCTGCCGGCTATAACGTCTTTTCCTCCCGCACGAGCGGCTGCTTTAGAAATTTGAAGGTCGCGAGCCAGTGGTTTTTCAAGGCTTCTATTTTTGGCTTCGATAGCTGCGGAGAGGGCGATCGTGGAAGCCCGGGCCAGTTCACCGGTGATATTTTCGCCTGATATTTCCGGTACATCGTAAACCCCCGTCATTTTCAACTCCGGAATATCGCGGACAACGGAAATAAAGTTGATTATCCCTTCCGTATCGATTTCAACATGGCGGAGGGTATCCTGGTGGAAGACCGCGTTCAACTCACAGGCCTGCTCGCATTCCAGGCATTCACAGCAAAGCGCGCAATTAAGGCAGCGTCCGGCTTCACGCATAGCCATTTCCTCGGTCAGTCCGGTATTGGTCTCTTCGTAGTTGCCCCGTCTTTTAGCCGTCGTCAAAGCCGGCATCCTGGCCCTTTTGTCCGGGGAAGCATTTCTCTCTTCTATGTTTACTTCAACAGGTTTGGGGGGCTCGAGTACCCTGCCTTCCTTTAAATCGTGTCCCCTGAGATATCTATCTATGGACTCGGCAGCTTTTAATCCGGCAGCCATCGCGCTCACAACATTATTGGATCCGGTTACGGCATCCCCACCGGCGAAAATACCGGGTACATCCGTTTCCAGGGTCAAGGGATCAGCTTTTATGGTAGCGTTACGTCCAAAAGTGAGGTGATTGATATTTAAAACGGAAGAGTCAGGTCTTTGCCCGATAGCCACTACGACGTGATCGGCATTTAAAACGAACTCCGAACCGGGAATGTATTCCATGTTTATCTTGCCATCGGAATCGAAGGTAACATTCCTGACTTTCCGGCAGCGTACCCCGGTTACTTTATTGCCGTCCCCCAGTATTTCAACCACAGAGACGTTATAATCAATGGGGATATCTTCTTTAACGGCTTCTTCGACTTCTTCTTTAACAGCCGTCATGGCTTCCGTGACGCACAGAATACGAACGTGTCCTTTACCCGCCCGCTTGACGCTGCGGGCTGAATCCACGGCACTGTTTCCGCCGCCGATAACCACCACATTTTCCCCGACGGAGGCGCCCATCTTCAGGTTCAGGCTGAAAAGAAGGGAGATACAGTCCAGGACGCCTTTAAGGTCTTCGCCGGGTATATTCAACTTGTTATTATGCTGGGCGCCGATAGCCAGGAAAAAGGCCTTATATCCGCTGTCAAGCAGGTCGGAATAGGTCACATCATGTCCTACGGTAACACCGGTCTTGATATCGACCCCCAACGACCTGATGGCCTCAACCTCTCTTTCCCTGACTTCGTGAGGAAGACGAAAGCGGGGAATACCGGTTGCCAGCATTCCGCCGACCACAGCGTGCGACTCGAATATAGTGGGAGAATAACCCCTTCTGGCCAACTCCCAGGCGGCTGTTAAACCGGCCGGTCCGGAACCTATAACGGCTATTTTTTCTTTATATATACCCGCGGGGGCTTTGGTCCTGTATTCTATGCCTCCGGAGGAGTGGTCCGAGATGTAGCGGTGTAAAGACTGGATGAAGACAGGACTGTCTACCTTCTGTCTTGAGCAATTCGTCTCACAGGGATGCGTGCATAACCTTCCCAGGATGCCGGCCATAGGAGCGACTTCATTGATCAGGGCCTGCGCCTTATCGATTTTGCCGTTGGCCAGCAGGGCAATATAACCCTGTACATTAATTCCCAGCGGACAGTCCGCCCGGCAGGGGGAAATGCCTTCTTTGTCAATATAATAGGCGGAAGGAACGGTCTTGGCTCCCAGAACGGGGGAGTGTATCGCGCTGTGAACGACCTTATGGCCGTTGATCCTGGTCTGCACCTTTACCGAACATACCTCTTCACATTTGCCGCAGCCCGTACAGATATCTTCTTTCACATAGCGGGGACCGGTTTCTGCTTTAATGCTGAATTTTCCGGGTTCTCCCCCGACTGACCTGACCCTGGTATTGGTATATAGCTTTACCCTGGGATGAGCGGCAGCCCTGAGCATCAATGGCCAGATATGTAAAAGATCGGTGTTGTGCTCTGAAAAAGGGGTACCGTTCTCCAGTTCCAGGGAAGGGGAAGGAGTAATCAAGGATACATCGATTCCCAACTCTGCCAGAGTAAGCGCACATTGTGTAGCCCGGATGCCGGAACCTATTACTGCAATACCTTTAGCCATTTTCACCGCTGCTCCGCTTGCTCTGTTCCTGGCCGAATTTGTAACCCATTTCAAAGGCCTTCATGTTAAAATCTCCTGTGCCCTTGGGCACCGAGGCCAGTACAGATTTTCTCATGGCCTCGACGGAAACAAAGCTGCTTACCGCCGAAAGGAATCCCAGAAGGACGATATTGGCGACCACCACTCTTCCCAATTCACGGGCCGTGCGGTTTGCAGGGATCGTTAAATAGGGATGGTCCTGGTCAGGGTCGGGTTTTACCAGGTCGGGATCTATTATTAGCTGAGTTTCGGCAGGAAGGTCCTTGCCGTACTTGTTATAAGCGTCCTGTGAAATAATCATCACAATCTGAGGCTGTGTCAGGTAAGGATAACCGATAGGTTCTTCTGACGCTACCACTTCTGCGGTACATGATCCTCCACGTGCTTCAGGACCGTAGTTTTGAGTGAAGGCTGCATATTGATTATCATATACTGCGACCGCCTGACCCACTATGTTTCCCGCCAGGACTACGCCCTGACCGCCGAAACCAGCTATTCTTAATTCCCTTCTGCCCAAAATATGCCTCCGGAGAGATAATTTATCTGTAAAAACTTGGAAATGATAAGAACTTTGACAAACAAATGCTAAAGACGTCCCTTCTCCCTGGCATTGTCCATTATTTTCTTTTTGTTATCCTCATAAGTAGGACACTGGATATCAACGAACTTCCCCACAACTACGGGACTATCCAGGCTGATGCCAACCTCTTTGGGATCGGCCCCGTTCATTACGGTGCTTTTCTGCTGATAGTAAAACATCTCATCCAGTCCTCGCGGACGTTTATTCATGCGACCGTAAACGGTCGGACAGGGTGCGATAACCTCAATGAAGCTGAAGCCGTGTCTGCGAAATGCTTCGGTAATAGCCCTGTCAAGCTCGCGCAGATGCAATGTCGTCCAGCGGGCAATATAAGTAGCACCGGCGGCAGCCAGCAGATAGGGAAGGTTGGTAGGAGTCTCAATATTACCGTAGGGAGAAGTTGTGGTCAACGCATTCCAAGGGGTAGTACAACCCATCTGTCCCCCGGTCATACCGTAATTAAAGTTATTAATGCAAATACAAAGAATGTCCATATTGCGGCGCGCGGCATGAATAAGATGATTTCCGCCGATAGTCGCCAGATCGCCGTCACCCGAAAAGACGGTTACGTTAAGGTTGGGATTGGCCAGCTTCAGCCCCGTGGCAAAGGGGATAGCCCGGCCATGAGTAGTATGAAAGGAGTCGAGCTTCAGGTATCCGGCAGCCCTTCCGCTGCAGCCGATACCTGAAACAAAGGCGATGGTATCGGGATCGATGCCAGCCTGTAAAAATCCCCTGACATAGCTGCCTATAACCGGACCGATACCGCAGCCGGAACAGAAGATATGCGGCATCCTGTCCATGCGTAAATATTGCTCGATTGCTATTTCCGATTGGGCCTTGAACTCGGTTGTGGTCATCTGGCAGCCTCCCTTATTGCCTGTAGAATAACTTCGGGGTTGTGGACGGTACCTCCGGCATGAGGGACGGAGACGGTCTTAACACCGCCGGCGCATCTTTCCACCTCCAGGACAATCTGCCCCATATTAAGCTCCGGTACAACGAATGCACGTGCCTGTTTTGCCAGTTGGCGTACCCTTTCTTCGGCGAACGGCCATACCGTCAGCAACTGAAGCATTCCGGCTTTTATCCCCTCCCTGCGTGCGAGTTCAATGGGAAGACGTGAAATACGCGCTGAAACGCCATAGGAGCAGACGACTATTTCGGCATCATCCAGTTGGAATTCCCGCAACTGGATGATATCCTTGTGATTAAGGCGGATTTTATCCACCAGACGTCGAACAAGTTGGTCCTGGACCTCTGCGGTCATGACGGGATATCCCCGTTCATCATGTGTCAGACCGGTGGTATGGAAACGGTATCCCTGTCCGGCTATAGCCATGGGGGGCACCAGACTATCATCCGCGACATACGGCCAGTACTGGTCTTTGGGTACAGTCGGCGTTTTACGAAAATACAAGTGGTCTGGCGGTATTTCCGGGATGACCAGCTTTTCACTCATGTGTCCGATAGCTTCATCCGCCATGACAAGCACGGGGATGCGGTATTTCTCAGACAGGTTAAAGGCCTGGATAGTAAGATCGAACATTTCCTGGATTGAACTGGGGGCTACGGCGATTATCTCATAGGAACCATGCGATCCCCAGCGGGCCTGCATAATATCGGACTGTGCCACCATGGTAGGGAGTCCCGTGGAAGGACCGGCGCGCTGAATATTGACCAGCACGCAGGGTGTTTCCAGCATTACTCCCAGTCCCAGGTTTTCCATCATCAGGCTAAAGCCGGGACCGGAGGTGGAGGTCATGGATTTTACGCCAGCCCAGGAAGCGCCCAGAATAGCGTTCATCGAGCCCAGCTCATCCTCCATCTGGATATAGGTCCCGTTTACCTGGGGAAGCCTCTGAGACATACGCTCAGCCACTTCGGTAGCGGGAGTAATCGGATAACCGGCAAAGAAGCGGCACCCGGCGCTGATAGCGCCTTCCGCACAGGCATGATCTCCATTTAGAAAATATTCACCGCAGAGTACACCTTTTTCAACCATGAAAATTCCTTATTTATCGTCGTTATCGGATCTGACTGTAATAGCAAATTCAGGACAGATCACCTGGCATAGACCGCAACCCAGGCATTTCGTCTCATCGGCAACAGCGGCCAGCGTGTATCCCTTGGAATTAATTTCCTGGCTCATGACAAGGGCATCGCGCGGGCAAAACTCGGTGCAATAACCGCATCCTTTACACTTTTCTTTTTCGATTGTGATCTTTGAAGGCCTGGGTGCTTTAAGCTCTGTGTCGAACGGTTTTCGCCATAATTTAGCCATTTTAATCATACTACCTGTCGATATATTATCTCTTTATTCGGGATGATTATCTTACAGTGGGTCAAGAAAATTGTAACATACAATTTTTAAGCTGACAAATTCAGCAAGGCTAAACAGACGTAAAAAACATCATATACTGACGACGGACAATTAATATCAGTATAACCTTGCAGGGGAAGCGGTTTACTGATAGAATAATCAACATGGGGTTGCAGGCAGACGGTCCAACCCCGCGAGTGCCGAAGTGGCGGAATGGCAGACGCGCTACGTTCAGGGCGTAGTGTCCCTAAGGGCGTGAGAGTTCAAATCTCTCCTTCGGCACCATAGCTGTTTAATAAATGACTCTTAAAAGAGCTTGTAGCTCAACTGGATAGAGCGCAGCCCTGCGAAGGCTGAGGCTGAGGGTTCAAGTCCCTCCAAGCTCGCCATGGTATTACCGGGGGCGGTTAGCTCAGTTGGTTAGAGCGCCTGCTTTACACGCAGGAGGTCATTGGTTCAAGTCCATTACCGCCCACCACTACGTGCAAAACTTTAACATTTTTTTGCTGCGATTTAAAAATCATTTGTTATCCATCAGTATTTGCTTGCTTCCCACGAATTTCGTCTGAATCCTGATCCCTTCATAAAACACTCATTCGGTTTTCCTTTCTACATCCACTTAAAAAATCCTCCGATTAGGTAAAAACCTCCGCCAACTTAGTATCTCA
>JAFGOB010000169.1 GCA_016926695.1 Dehalococcoidales bacterium
ACGGTGAACACCTCCTCCGCTTCATGGCTTCCGGCAGAAACATGAATCATATCTACATTGCCATCGAGTTGCCTGGCAATCCTGACGCCTTCATCGATACCGTAGCCGCCTTCATACACCATCGACCCGCTGATACGGATATCCACCGGAAATCCCCGGCCGCACTTTTGCTTGATTCTTTTTATTATGGCTACAGGGAAACGACAGCGGTTTTCCAGACTGCCCCCCCATTGATCCTTCCGGTTGTTTATATCGGGGTCCAGGAATTGATTTAGCAGCCAGCCATGGCCGGCATGGATAGTTATCATGCCGAATCCGCAAAATTTGGCAAAGGCCGCCGCGTTGCCATAGGCCTCAATCGTTTCCTCTATAACAGATTCAGGCATCTCGGGTACGAAGATTCCAAGAGGGTTCACTCCTGCGATAGCCCCATAAATCTGATGTCCTCTTTTAATGCATATGAAAGAATTCGCGCCGGTATGCTGTAGTTCTACGGCAGCCACTGCTCCGTGCCGGTTGATGGCGGTTGCCAGGCGGTAAAGGGGAGGTAGAGCGGTGGGATCATCCAGATAAAGGTTGCTCAGTCCAACCACACCCCTCTGGCTATCCGGCGCTCCGGAACCGATATTTACCGTCGCCGCACCTCCCATAGCTTTGCGCTCAAAGAAAGCAATTGTCTCATCAATGGGATAATTCCTGGACGAAAGATATTCGTATGAGATAGGAGCAGCGAAACAGCGGTTACGGAAAAGGGTATCTCCTAACCGGATTGGAGAGAAAAGATGTGGATATTTACACGTATACATTTCATCCTCCTTCAAAGTCCAGTACCTGTGTGTATTATATATCCCGCGCGATGGTGTAAGCGGTGCTGGTCGCCTGGAGAATGTTTTTGGGTGCCAGGCAATCGCCTATCTGGTGGAATTCCGGTGCGCAGAAACGCAAAGCGTCCGCTTCGTTAAATAGCGGCTGCCGGCCGATGGCATATATGACCGTGTCCCCTGGAAAGAGCTTCTTACTCCCTTGTTCAGCCTCGTTGCGGAAAACTCTGCCGAAGGTGTTCGATTCCAATGTGGCCGCCTGAATCGTCGGGCATGGAGGTACGGCATAGACATCGCCTACATACTCGCCGATAACACCCTGTTCGTTTATCTCCAGGGCCAGTGTGGATGTCGATGCCTTTAAGTTGCGTTTCTTGATCTCATTAATCAAAGCCAGGCCGTGAACGCTATTTCCACCGTCATTCAAGGTCGGCATCATTTCCAGGATAGTTACCTGGCGCCCAAGGTCCAGGAGGAAAATGCTCAGTTCGATGCCGGTCAGCCCTCCGCCGAGGATGACCACATCCCGAGCAGCCTTTTCAGGATGATAATAGGCTTCCTCTGCACTGAGAACATTCCTGCGGTCGATTCCACGAATCATGGGTACCAGTGGATGCGCACCAAGTGCAGCGATAATTACATCGGCATCAGCCGCCTTAGCCAGATTCGGAGTTAATGGAGTGTTCAAAAGTACCTCGATGGATGAGCGGGAAATCATCCTGGCCTGGCAGTCGAGATATTCCATCAGGTGCTTTTTAAAAGGTACCTTTTCCTCGCATCTAAGTGTACCGCCGAGGCGGTCGCTTTTTTCATATAAAACAACTTTATGCCCGCGCTGGGATGCGGTCAATGCCGCCTGCATTCCGGCCACGCCTCCGCCGGCGACGAGCACATTCTTTTTAACAATAGCAGGTAATGCATGCCGGGCCTCCTGCTCAAAGCCGATTTCCGGATTCACCGCACAGCGGTACTGGCGACGTGTGGTTATGCCGGTAAAGCATTCGTAGCATCGCAGGCAGGGCCGGATTTCGTCAGCTTTCCCCGCGCGTGCTTTTTTGGGAGCATCCGGGTCTGCCATCATAGCCCTGGCTGCCATGATCACATCAGCCTGACCGGAGGCGATAATCTCTTCCATTATTTCGGGATCAGCGATGGCGCCGACTGTTGACACAGGCGTTTGAACATGTTTTTTTATTTCGGCAGCATACCTGACATTGACGCCGTCCGGCAAAAACATGCTGGGGTGTGTAATAGTAAATGCCTCCGGTGCTTCATGGCATCCGGCAGAAACATGTATTAATTCGACTTTGCCGTCAAACTGCTGTGCAATCTGGATTCCCACATCGATATCGTAACCGCCTTCATAGCACATAGCTCCGCTAATGCGAATATCGATGGGAAAGCCCCGGCCGCATTTCTTTTTAATCCTCTCGATTATGGCGAGGGGGAAACGGGCGCGATTTTCCATGCTGCCGCCGCCCCATCGGTCTTTACGGTTATTGATATTGGGGTCTAAAAACTGGTTCAATAGTGTACCATGCCCGGCATGGATAGTTATCATGCCGAAACCGCAAAATTTGGCAAAAGCTGCGCCGTCGGCGAAAGCTTCGATAGTCTCTTCGATAACCGACTCCGGCATAGCCGGGACAAAATTCCCCAGAGCATTCAGCCCGTCCACGACCCCGTATATCTGGTTTCCCCTCCTGGCAGCCATATAAGAATTGGCGCCGCTATGCCCCAGCTCAATGACGGCTATTGCTCCATGCCTGGTGATTGCTGTGGCCAGGCGGTAAATGGGCGGCAGGGCGGTTGGATCGTCAAGATAGAGATTGCTTAGCCCGATAATACCCCTCTTGCTGTCCGGCGCCCCCGAACCAATATTAACTGTAGCCGCGCCTCCCATAGCCTTCCGTTCAAAGAAGGCTATAGTCTCATCCAGGGGATAGTTCCTGGATGAGAGATACTCATAGCCGACCGGTGCGGCAAAATAACGGTTCTTGAAAACGGAGTTCCCTAACCTGATAGGGGAGAAGAGATGTGAATATTTACATATAGACATTTTCTTATTCACCGCAATAGCTAGTATAGCGTCTCAATTTTCTCTATACAATGAAATGAAGCTGGTTTTTTAACAAGCTTTCCGAAAAACACTACACTTACGGCCCCTCCTTTTCGTCTGATCAGTTAAATATTAGCAAGCCTGCCGGGATATGTCACTTCTCCAGTTCCTGAATGTTTACTTTTCTTTTTTACATAAGTAAAAACGGAAGTAATTCGTGAGAATTGACCTGACATCCAGTATTTTAAAACTTGAGTTTAATATACCAGCCTGGAAAACATCCCAGGTAAATCTTTCCCTGGGTTCCTCGATCAGGAAGGCGCCCTCGGGCTTCAGTACTCTGGATATTTCAGAAAGCGCCTTTTTCCATTGCGGAATGTGATGAAGTACACCAAATACGAAAAAGGCATCAAAGACGGCTGTATCAGAATCTATTCGCGTTAGATCACCGATAAAAAAATCCACTTCCAGGTTTCTTTTTTTAGCCAGGCGGATCTGTTCCGGCATGTAGTCGAATGCAACAATACGCGAGGGATTGAACGCCTTTATTATCAGTTCCGTGCTGTATCCTGAACCGCATCCTCCATCCATAACGGCCTTTCCTGTGAGGTCAATATGGTTTCTCTTGAGTTGATTTTGAAATATTCTCAGTTCAATATTCTTCTGGCTCCATCTGCGCAGCGGATTATTCATAGCCAGAAACTCAAAAGTCCCCAATCGCATTACTTCTCCATTTCTTACTGATGCAATCCTGTTGTCCATCTTATTTTCCCCTTTTTTTATAGCTAAATATGAGTTATAGCTCGTATTAATTTTATCTGTGCGGATGGCTATTGTCAAGTGTAATGTGAAATAAAGCTCACATTTTTGACAAACTTGCCCGCCGGTGGTAAGTATATAGCAGTACAGGGAGGGATTATGGATGATACCGGCAGCAAAGTAAGAATTCCAAAACAAAAACGAAGCGCAAAAAAGAAGCAGAAATTGATAATAACCGCTATGGGCTTGTTTTCTCAGAACGGTTATCACAATACCAGTTCAAACGAGATTGCCGCACATGCAGGAGTTTCGGTAGGCAGTTTTTATGCATACTTCAGGGATAAAAAGCAGCTATTCCTGGAGGTGATGAGCTACTACAACGATCTTATTTTGAAACAGGTAGAGACCGGTTATGTATCCGGGGGGAAAGACCTGGAGGAAATATTGTTCAATTTCATCAGTAATACGCTGCAGGCTCATAAAATCCATCCTGAGTTTCATCAGGAAATGATGGCCATGTATATTTCAGACCCGGATGTCAGGAAATTTGTCGATGACCAGAAGAAACAGGAAATGGAATATCCGCTGCGCTATTTACAGGCAGCAAAAGAATCGCTGGACAACCGGATTAAAATAAAGAACCTCGAGGTTGCTTCATTTGTTATTTATGCCGCGATTGAGAAAGTAGTACATGAAATTGCATTCAGTGATAGCCGAATATCAGAAGAGCGAATAATCAAAGAGCTGGTGGATATGATTATAAAGTACATTTTCTGCGACCTGCCTGCGGAAATATTCCAGCCTGACGGCGAAACGGATTAAGCAATTTCTGGTGGCAGTATATACTTACTAATAGTAAAGATAATCAGGCAGTATAATGTATAGTATATAATGCAAGAACAGACCGAAGATAAAATAATAATATAGAATGAGGGTTGTTGCAGCCTGAACAAAAAAGCCGCCTGTTTCCAAGCGGCTTTTGTTATTGTTATCCCGTTCCCCTGAGCAGATGACCCCGGATTATCCGCGGATAATCCGCATAATTACCGGTTGTAAAACCTGGCAATAAAAAGTTGGCCATTACGACGGGTAAAGTTTTTATTAATTTGGTAGCCCGCCTTGGAAGGATTCCGAACTTTTCTTCGAGAAGAATGATTTGATACCCGAGTTACAGCAACTATTGGCTTCTGACTACAAGTGCCAACAAAAAGAGCTCCGGTGACAAAACCCTCTTGACAAACTCTACTTTTTAAGATTATAATTAGAACATATGTTCTTAACGGATGACCAATGATGGCAGAAGTCGCAACAACAAAGAATCTACGAAGGGCACATGGTCGGGGCGTATTACTTTCAGCCTTGGAAAAGGACAATATTCTGACTAAAGTCATGGTTTTTCCGGATGGTCGGTTTATAACAAAAACCAAACTTTGGGATGAATACTGGCAGTCTGTTTATGAACTCAAGCACGAAAAGGTAGCAGAAGACTTAAATAAGCTCCACATTATTTGGAATGATTATATCCACTTCAGGTTTAATGCCTCGCTGAGGCAAGACTTCTGTTATCGCTATTTTACCCTGCTGGGTACTTTATTATCACTTCATGCAGAATTTATTGGCCAAGAATGGAAACATGGGCTGCAGGCTACTTTAGGCTTTGAGTGCTTTGGAATTGCTTCAGTTACTGATAACAAAGTCTTTGCAGGTGGTATCTGTACTCTTCGAAATCCCTGCTACCTTCTGGTGAAACTCAAAATGCCAGAGGTATTAAACGATCCCCAATACCTGCCCGTGATTACCGTTCCAGATATTGAAGAACCTGAATTATTTTATCATTACAGGCAATATGCTTTGTCCCACGATTCGCCGTTGTCGCTTTTTCTCTACCCTGCTGCTTCTGGAATGAAACGCCTGGCTAGTTTAAAGCTTATCCATTCCTTAGTTGGCGGTATGAGCGATGGAATTGACCCTCGCACACTTGAGCGAGCGCATCGCCTGTACAGACATATTATTCGCCGTATAATTGAGGCAAATGGAAAGATGATTGTTCTGGAGATAGCAGATATTGGTGCTGGAAGCGGTAGTCTTAGTGCTGCTATTTGCCGAGAGATACAAAATAGCGGGGTCACGCCTAAGCTCAGAGTGTGGTTTGTTGACCTGGAACATGCTGACCCGAGCAGGTTCTTACACACCAAAAAATTAAGAGCTTTCAGTGATAACCTGAATTATATTGGAGACAATTATCGCAACTGGCTAGCTCGACCACGGCCGCTGCCTGTTAAAAACGGTCTCCGCATAGCACTGGTATCGAAGCTTTTCAATAATCTTAGCCTCTTCTCTGTACGTTGCCTATCCGGTGAACAATTATCTCCATTCCATGAGTACCCGGACCCGGAAAAACACCGTCCCTCGATCTGCCTGGCTCCGCACGGAGCTGGTATAGAATCGCTGGCAGTCTCTAATACGCGAATCCAACTTCAAGAGGGCAGAGCTTTTTCCCAGGCATCTCTCTCGGAATTCTATGAGGGCTTATACGTGCTTTCGGGGAAAAGCCATCCAGACGAAGCACCTGAAAACAGGCTTTTTTTACCTGTCAGGTTATTTCATCCGGAATGTCTGATTACCTCGAATAGCAAGAGTGTTATTGCCTGTCTGACAGAGAATTGCGATTATGTCATTATCGAAGATGCTGACCTTAGACCACAGGAGTTAATTGACCATGCGATAAAATATTCTCTCAGCTCTCTGATTATCTATGACATGACGAAAGCTTTGAGGTTAAAAGGTAACTACCTGTACGTTATCTGGAACAGCAAAGCGGTCACCCCACATCTTTCAGGTGAACAGATATGGTAAATGTAACTTGGGCTGAGCGTAAGTCACCTGTTCTTTCATCATCAAGTTTGGCTTGTCTTGCTCACATTCCGGGCATAAATCTGACATCGGGCTGTGCCCATGATTGCATTTATTGTTATGCCCGTGGCTACAGCGTCTTCCCGGGAGAGAACAATGTTGTCATCTATAAAAATATTCTTGAGAAGCTAAAAAGCGAACTTCTCCGCAAGCGCAATAAACCTCATGCCGTGTATTTCAGCCCTTCCAGCGATATTTTCCAGCCTATTCCTGAAGTGCTTGAATTAAGTCACTCCGTATTGGAATACTTGCTTACACGGGATATCGGTATTGCATTTCTGACTAAAGGATATATACCTGATAAAACGCTCGATCTCTTACTTAATTATGTCGACAAAGTCAGAGCACAGATAGGCATCATTACTCATGATGATAACATCAGAAAGATGTTTGAACCGAATACAGCAAGTATTGATGTAAGGCTCGGTCAAATGGCGAAGATGGCTGCCGGAGGCATGGCTGTAGAAGCTCGGCTGGTCCCGATTCTTCCCGGTATAACTGATATTTCAGATTCAATCGAGAGTCTTTGTGACGCAATTTCGAACACCGGGATAAAACATGCTGCCATCAGCGCTCTATTTTTAAGACCGGCTATTGCCGCGTCATTAAAACAGCGTATCTCGGATAAGAGGTCTTTAGATGTTTTATTAGGCTTATATAAAGATGGAAAGCGGTTGGCGGTACACGCGGATAACTCTTCCGTTATGCCCTTACCACGACAGAAAAGGGAGGGAATTTTCACTCATTTTAAACAAATTGGTAGAAAATATGGGATTGAAATGTCTGTTTGCGGTTGCATGAATCCGGATATCGGCGGTATATGTAATATTGCAGGCAAGTGGACGGAGCGCGTCTCACGTCCGAGTTTATTTGATCAGGAGGTATAAATCAACAATGGACCAGGTTAGGATTCAGGAAATTCCTGTTGAACTACTGCTGGAGCACCCTGAAAATAGTAATTTTATGAGTGCCGGGACAGCTCAAAAGCTGCGGCGGCATATTGAGCAAACAGGCAGATATGAGCCGCTCACCGTGCGTCCACATCCCAGCGGAGAAGGCAAGTTCCAGGTCATTAATGGTCACAACCGTTTGAGAGTTCTTCGCACCCTTAAATTCGAGAAGGCTAACTGCGACGTCTGGAATCTGAATGACCAGCAAGCCCGGCTATATCTGGCAACCCTGAACCGTCTATCAGGAAAAGATGTTCCTGAACGTCGAGCCGCTCTTTTGGACAACTTGTTCCAGTCCTTTGATATCGACGAATTGACTTTATTACTTCCCGATGACAAGAAACAGATAGAGCAACTGGAGCGGTTGGCTCATCTGGAGTTTGAACAACTTACTAATCAAAGGATCAACGTAGAAGAAATAAGAGTCCCCGTTATGCTGAGCTTTACTTTGGCTGAGCTGGAAGCTAAGGAATTGAATTTAGCTTTAGACCTGGTCATCAATAAAGAAAAAGCAAATCTCTCCCGCAGCCAGGCCCTGGTACGCCTTGCCCGTTACTATTTGAACAATCATGAAGTTCCAATGGGAGCGTAAAGTGAACGAATACCTCTTTGCAGAAAAACTAGCCTGGTTTAAGCAGAACGAGAAACCGGAAGCGGTTCTGATAATAGCGGATAACCCGGAGCTTATCAAAATTATCGTCGCCTGGTCTAATCTTGAGGTGAGGACTGCTGATCACTTATCCCAGATTAGTGGCGATTCAGAAAATGAAGTCTGGGAATGGCTGTGGGAAAATGCCAGGTTCAGATTGACGGAACTCAAGGCAAAGACCGGAGTGGCTTGTTCTGAATCTGTCCTGGAACAAAAGTTGAAACCACTAATTGGGAACCGTGTTATTTATCCGGATGGCACAGTCAATTCTTTTGTCCAGCGCTATTTACGCGGCGAGGTAGCCAGACTTTTTGAGACAAAGCCGAGAAAGACTATAAAAAGTGTTAGAATCTGAACCGGTTTCACCTGGTTGCTGAAATAAGTTAATAGAGAGTCAAAGGGCGCATAACAAAAAAGCCCTGGTTTTCGCCGGGGCTGTCGTATTATTGTCCCGTTCCCCTGAGCAGATGACCCCGGATTATCCGCGGATATTCATAATTGCCGGTTGTAAAACCTGGCAATAAAAAGTTGGCCATTACGACGGGACAAATTATAATCATTTTGGCGGCCTGCCTTGGAAGGATTCCGTACTTTTCTTCGAGAAGAAAGAATTGATACCGGGTCTGCGACAGTTACTGCTCTCGTTTTTATGATATGGAATAATGCTGTTGGTTCGATTCCCTATGACCTTCCCCCCGAAAACAGCTATATCAAAATTTAGAGTCTTCCGATTGAACAGATACACTGGGAGGCTTCATGCCAGCCGGGAAATACACCCGGTGAACAAAGCATCGCTGTATTGATGAAGGGAACGGCCGTCGCCGGAATATAGTGTGAACTCAACGAATGGCAGTCGACCTTGATCCACCATCTAATAGCCTCAAATAGGCATGAGGTTTCTACACCAATTTGGTGAAAATACTCAGGCTTGATCAGCCTCGTCAGATGGTGGATCAAGGTCGCACAGTTCTCTTGACAATCTGACGCCGGTGCAATATTGTCAGATTGTAATTAACCATAAGAAAAGAGAGAATTAAGGTGTCCATATACCCCCCCACACTTGGTAATTTGGTTCACCATTCGTACCCTTCTTTCTAAGGGTGTCCCTGATTTACTAGAGTAGTGACGGTCAATTAAGTCTACAGTGTTCAACGCGCTTTTAACTTTAAACTACTGTAAAGCTGTTTATGAGGCACTACGCTAGATGGTATTAATCTGCGGGTAGGTGTGAATACATGAGATTTGTGCTGGCAATTGATTTTGGCAGTACCAATACCAAAATCGTGGCTATTGATTGGGATGAGGAGAAGTTACTGGGAACGGTCCAATCTCCTACCACGCTTGACCCGGATATAATGGTAGGTCTGCAAAACGGTATGAAGAAAATGAATGACCTGATTGGCATAAATCCGGCCGGGGCGGCCAATGTACTGGCGTGCAGCAGTGCTGCGGGTGGTTTGCGTATGGTGGCGGTGGGCCTGGTCAAACAGTTGACCACCAGGGTTGCTGAAGAAGCGGCTTTGGGGGCTGGGGCCAAGATGGTAGGATCGTATTCTTACGGCCTGGCAGAAGACGATATCTATTCCATAGAACAGACCGCTCCAGATATTATATTGCTTACCGGCGGTACCGATGGCGGGGATAAGCAGACGTTAATTAATAATGCGCGGGCCATAGCCGGGATATGTTTCGATATACCGGTGGTGATAGCCGGCAACAAGAATGCCGCATCAGAAGCTCGCCGCTTGCTTGAGTCCGGGGGTAAACCGGTGACGGTTGTACCCAATGTGTTACCGGACCTGGAGCATCTTAACGTCGAGCCCGCACGTGAAGCCATAAGGGAGATTTTCATGCGGCGTATAGTCCATGCCAAGGGATTGGATAAAGCCCGAACGCTGGCAGGGGAGATAATCATGCCGACACCGATGGCTGTATTGCGGGCTGCCCGTTTGCTGGCTGAGGGCGTCATGGATGAACCGGGGCTGGGAGATTTGTTCCTGGTGGATGTTGGTGGGGCTACCACGGATGTGTTTTCCATTGCCAATGGTTATCCGTCTCGGCCTGGAGTGGTGCTCAGGGGTTTGCGGGAGCCGTTTGCCAAGCGGACGGTAGAGGGAGACCTGGGGATCCGTTACAACGCCGGGGTTATCCTCCAGAAGGCGGGAGAAGTAAGTGTACGGAAAACCTTGACCACTTTACTGGGCGATGCCCCCAGGCTGGATTTAGCGGCTGAGACGGAATACCTGGCGAGTCATGTCGAACGGTTACCGCAAGATCGGGAACAAGAGGCATTGGATTTGGCGCTTGCCCATACAGCGGTTG
This sequence comes from Dehalococcoidales bacterium, assembly GCA_016926695.1. The sequence continues at coordinate 10,474 of JAFGOB010000169.1, forward strand.
ACCTGGCTACCCGTCGCCATGCAGGGAAGATAGAAGAAGTATATTTTCCCAGCGGCAAATCATGGGTTCAACAGGGAAAAGATCTTACTCCGGTAAAATATATCATAGGTACTGGCGGCGTCTTAGCTCATGGGCCAAATCCTCTGAGTGTGATGCAGGCCGGGATTTTTAACGTGTGTAATCCGGAATCGTTGCGTCCCGTATCCCCGGAATTTTGGGTAGATAAGGAATACATACTCTATGCAGTTGGTCTGGCGGCTGCCTTGGACCCAGCCAAGGCCTTAAGGATCATCAAGAAAAATATGTTGAAGGCATAAGGAGGTTGCCGAATGTCAGAAAGTAAAGGCACTATTGTCACGGGCGTTATCGGGGATGATGTTCATGTAGTCGGTATTCGTATCCTGGAACATGCATTAAAAAAAGCTGGCTTTAAAGTGGTTCCGCTGGGGGTTCAGGTGTCCCAGGTGGATTTTATCAATGCGGCTATAGAAACCAATGCTGATGTCATCATGGTATCTTCACTAAGCGGTCACGCGCAGCTATTACTTCCGGGGCTGCGTGACAAGTGTACTGAGTCTGGTTTGGAGAATATCCTTCTGTACCTGGGTGGACAGTTGGCTATTCACCGGACGCAATGGGAAGACGTGGAAGCCAAGTATCGGGAAATGGGGATTAACTGGGTATGTCCCCCGGAAGTGATGCCGGAAAAGGTTGTTGCAAAATTGGACGCCGATTTAGCGATGAGGAGAAGGTAGATGCATATTCATAATCAGAAATTGATCGAGGAAGAATTTTTCAGGGAACGGAAGGAAGAAGTGATTTCCCAGTGGCCGACGGGGCGTGAGATTGACATGGATGAAGTTATTGCCTATCACAAGGCAATGCCCAGGGAAAAAAACGCTGTATACATGTTGCAAAAGGCCAAACGCACCGGGGAGATTTATGCTGTAACCGGCATGGGCAAGACCACCATTGAAGAACAGACTGAACTCTGGCAGTACGTACAGGATGTAGGTAAGGCTGATTTTCTCGGTACCTCGGTGGATAGTATGTCCCGCGTAATGGACTATGCTGCTGCTGAAGAGGGTATTCAGCAAAGTAAGGCTACCGGAAAATCCGTGCTTAACGGTGTGCCGTTAGTGAATCACGGCGTCCGGGGTATCCGCAAAATGGTAGAGGCTGTAAGATTGCCGGTAGCCATGCGCTATGGTGCGGTGGATCGCCGACTAATTGACGAAATCGGTTTTGCCGGTGGTCATACTATGACCGCCCCCGACGGCTTGTATGACTTTTGGAACATGAACAGCAAGCTGTCACTGGAGACATCTTTGAGAACCCGCCAGTACGTTAACCGGCTGGCCGGTTACTACGAGGAACACGGTGTACCCATCTGCGTTACATGCCAGGGTATGTATGACGGCGGCGCCATGCCGCCCAGCCTGGTAACCGCGGCCGTGCTGACCCAGGTGCTGATGATGGCGGAGCAGGGAGCGCTGCACATCGGCCACCACTATCACCTGAGGGGTAACCTGGTGCAGGACATTGCGGCCTGCCGCGTGATGCAGAAATTGGCCAAAGAATACCTTGATAAAGCAGGCCATGCCGATGTGGAAAGCTTTCTCTCTGCGGCGATGACGCTCCTGAAATATCCTGTAGAAGAGGGTGCTGCTTATGCTCTGATGGCGGTTGGTTCACTGGGCGCGGTGCTGGTCGGTTCGCAGACCAATGATATCCGCACTCCCGCTGAGGCGGTAACCATCCCTACCAAGGAGGACATCGCGGAGAGTATCCGCTGCGCGAAGACATTCACCGATCTCCTGAAAAACCAGAATATTGCTGTTGACGGGCAAGCTATACACGATGAGGCTGAACGAGAAGAAATAGAGGTTCGGGAGATACTGGACCGTGTGATAGAGTTGGGTGAAGGTGATGTGGCCGTGGGCACGGTTAGAGCGGTGGATGCCGGAGTACTGGATAATCCCTTTGCCACAAGTCCCCGTGTATGCTGTAAAGTGCTGGGCGTCAAGGATGTTACAGGAGCGGTGAGATATCTTGATACCGGCAATCTGCCGTTTACCCGGGATATTATCGACTTTCACAAAGAAAAAGTATTACAAAGAGAGAACAAGCAGGGTAGGGAATTGGGGTATGATACCGTGATCGACGACATTTACTCCATAAGTAAGGGATACCTGGTAAAGTAATGATGAGTAACAGGTCGTATAGGGTTAGTCTAATCGTATATGATTCTGGTCTCCGTGCGCTATTGACAACACCGATTTTTCGTGATAGGATTGCTGCAATGCTGAATCATGATAGCCTGGTTGGCTGGTTGCAAATTAATAAAAGGGAATCTCTGGAAGTATTACTCTGGTATTCAGGGTTTAAAAATACTTCAGCGAGGTTTCGCTTTTGGGTTTAGTATAGATGTTTGATGGCAAGATTCAACGTTCATCAGTGAAAAGCATCTTTCAGATGGGTGCCGGTGCGGTGGATTTCAGTATGCCGGGGATTACTTTCCCTGGCGTCTTACCCATGTATGATGTTTGGGTAACCTATCGCATCTAGCCTGGTTTCTTCACAAATCTTCTTCAAGCTTCCTCCTGTCGTCTAACGAAAAGTTTTCCAAGAAGTCTTATTATTATTTTATCCTTTTTTAGGCGCGTATTTACTGCTTGGAACCCGTAATTCGGATAGGTTTTGCGGTTTTTGTAGATGGCAAAGTGAGGAAGTGGAAATAAACTCATCAGGTATCAAAAAAGGAGAGCTATAATGAAGGCTACTGGAAAAACAAAATTGGTTAGGTTCCTCTCGGTTTTGACCATGATGGTACTGGTCATTTCCATTCTGGCAATGTCAGCTTGTAGCAAGTCTAACACTACCAGTACCGCTAACACTGCCACCACTGCCGCTGCTGCCGCTGCCTCAACTACCGCTTCCACGGGCAAAGTTACCACGCTACGTTTCGCGACTTTTGATGCAGCTACTAATTTGACCTCAAAGGCATTCCAGGACTGGGCCGATCAACTGGAAAAGCAGACGAATGGTCAGTACAAGGTTGAATTCTCCTGGGGTTCTTCTATGGGGCAGATGGCAGAGCACTATGACCTGGTGGCTAGCGGGGTTGCTGACATTGCTTATTTCTTGCCCAAGATGAGCACGGGGCTTTTCCCCTTGTCGGATGTGGCTGAGATGCCCTGGGTTTTAAAAGACTATGAAACCTCCGTTAGCAGCATATGGGATCTTTACAAGAGCGGCGTACTTGATAGTGAATACTCAGACGTACATGTTCTGTTCATGTTCAATGGTTCCGATACCTCGTTTTTTTCCAAAAAACCCATTGATTCTGTGGATCAATTTAAGGGTATGAAGATAGGTGGCTCTACTGAAATGATGGTAAAGGCTCTTGAGGGCGTCCAGGTGACCATCGGGGTGCCGAATGTCTATTCATCTCTAGACAAGGGTATTATTGATTGCGAATCACTGGCTTTCAGCATGTCGTCATCCCTGAAGCTTGAAGAGATTGTAAAATATGCCAAGAGACCGGCATTTGGCAATCCGATATGTGCTATAGCGATGAACAGTGATGTTTGGGACAGTATTCCGGCGGATGTACAGGGACTGATGACGAAACTGGTTGAAGACGTTATGAAGCCTGACATCATTCAAGGTTATAAGGATGCATATAAAGAAAGCAGTGCCGCCTTCCTTAATGCCGGTGGTACCATCAGCGATTGGAGTGATGCCGATTTGGCCGAAATGGCCCAGCGCTTTGAATCGGTTTGGCCGCAATGGATTGACCCGCTTGATGCCAAAGGGTTGAATGCCACGGCGGTTGTTGATAAATTGAAGGAAATCCTTGAAAGCAAAGGCGTTGTAAATCCTGCCGTTGGTTATGATGGTTAAACAACCGGGTGTGTAGCAGACAACCGGAATGAAACAACCATGTGTTGGGTTTTCTGTTCCGGGTGTTAGCCTGACCTGTAAACAGAGGGGTAGCGGACGTAAAACCGGAGTAATAAATGGCGTGGCGGAGCCCAGGCTCAGCAATGCATATTTTGTTCCCCGGTTTCCGCCAGTCCCTTTAAAGGTAGTACGTATGTTAAAGGTAACGAGTGTTCTGGAACGTATAGAGAATTACTTGTCGGTCGTCTCTTATTGCGCGTTGATGGTGATGGTAATTCTCGGCGCATTTGACGTCATCGGGCGATATATTTTCAATAGACCGATTTTTGGTGCTTTGGAGATAAGTAAGGCGTTGCTTACCTGTGTGGTTGTGCTGTACTGGGCCAAGGCGCAAAATCAGGAAAAACACGTGGCGGTGGACGTGATATCGATTCACTTTCCCCAGAAAGTGAAGGCGGTTTTAAAACCGTTGTTTTTACTTATTGGCCTGGTGTTTTTCTTCCTGATTGCCTGGCGTACGATTGTATTTGGGCTTGACTGCTGGGAACAGAACAGACTGCTGGATACCGTTAGATTTCCACAGGGAATAGTTTACCACATCATTTCTCTTGGGGCGACGCTGACGTGCATTGAGATGTGCTTCGGATTGTACCGGTCAATTGTTACTTTGAAAAGCATGTTTGCCGGAAAAAAAACATCATAAGTCACCTCCCGCTTATGCTTTATAGTGATACGGTTTCATTGTAGGTGTGGGACAACATGCGGGGTTGCTCTGCTCCGGTGATTGATGCTTGGCGGTAAAGAGGCGTCCTTTGATAGACGGGATGTTTAGGAGTAGAAAATGGTAACAGATAGAGTCAAAAAGCTTCGTGAAAAAATGATCGGTATGCCTCAGTTATGCATTGAGCGTGGCTACTGGCTGACCCGCTCATACATGGAAACTGAGGCTGACAGCCATATTATCCGCCGCGCTAAGGGTTTTGCCAAGGTCATGGAAAATATGACCGTCGTGATTGATGAGGGTGAACTTGTTGTTGGGCGGACTACCAGTAAATATCGCGGCGGCATGCTGGTTCCGGAGATACAGTGGGAATGGTATATCAAGGAAATAGAGGCTCTTTCCACGCGCGACTGGAACCGGATGGCGCCTATCCCGGACGAAGAAAAAAAGCAGATGCGGGAGTTTCTTCCCTACTGGAAAGGGCTTTGCACCTATGATAAATGGCAGGCCGCCATGCCTCGGGAAGTCCTGGGCAGATTTAATAACGTGTTTCTGGGGAACACTTCTTCGCTTGCCGGGATACATCTTGGACACGTCATCGTGGATTATGAAAAAGTCCTTAAAAAGGGGTTGATAGCAATCAAGGAGGAAGTGGCGGAAAAATTAAAAGGGGTTGACCTCATAGATGTGGAGGATTTCCATAAATACCAGTTTTACAAGAGCGTTAACACCACGATAGATGCCGTGATGAATTTTGCCGCCCGCTACGCACAGTTGGCGCGTGAAATGGCGGAGAAAGAGGCCTTTCCAGCCAGAAAAGCGGAGCTGTTAAGAATTGCCGAGGTATGTACCCGGGTTCCGGCTTACCCCGCCCGGGATTATTACGAGGCGATACAGTCCATCTGGTTTATCCTCATCGCTGTCAGGATTGAAGGCTGGGGACCGGGCCTGGGCTTCGGACGCCTGGACCAATATCTCTATCCCTTATACCAGGCTGATATTGAAGCAGGCACACTTACCCGCGACCAGGCCGTGGAACTGTTGCAGCTCCTGATGATAAAAATGAATGATACCATTGTCATCGGCACTTCCACCATGGTGGAATCCGCCAGCGGCTTCATGACCATGTCTAATATCGTGCTCGGGGGCGTCACCCCAGACGGGCAGGATGCCGTCAATGAGCTATCGTATGTTTTCCTGGATGCGGAAAAAGACGTGGCCCTGACCATCGAAGAAATTGTCATCCGTGTCAGCAATAAAAACCCGGACGCATTTCTCATCAAGGCTATAGAAGTCGCCAAGGCCCTGAAAGGCAAGCTTAAGTTCATCAGCGATGACACGGCCATCCAGCAGTTGTTGAACCAGGGTAAGCCCATTGACCGCGCCCGGAATTACGTGCTGGTCGGGTGTTTTACGCCTACTGTGCCGTCCTACAGCTATGACACCACGGCTACCATGATTAATCTGGCGGCTTTGTTTGAGTTGGCGCTTAATGGCGGAAAGTCCCGCCTGACCGGGGAGCAGTGGGGTGTTGCGACTCCGGACCCTGCGACTTTTACCTCGTTTGACGATGTAATGAACGCCCTGAAAAAACAGATGGATGAGGTTCTTCCCATTTGGATTATGGCCCGGAACGTGGACCGGGAGCTTTTTGCACAAATGGTTCCTCTGCCGTTTACCTCCGGGCTGTTTGATGAGTGTCTGGATACAGGTAAGGATATATTGAACGGCGGTTTGACGTTGAATACGGAATCTCACGGGCTCCTTGGCGTACCGGATGTTGGGGATTCGCTGGCCGCTCTCAAAAAAGTAGTGTATGACGACAGGAAATTCACGCTGCCGGAGGTATTGGGCGCGCTGGATAGTGATTTTAAAGGCTGTGACCATGTTCTGCGATGGTTGAAAGCGGCGCCCAAGTTCGGTAATGACGATGATTATGTGGATTCCATTTTAAACGAGGTCATACGCTACGCTTCCGGGGTGATTTGCGGCAGCAAAGGCTATGGCAAGGTCAGGCCAGTGCTGTCCATCGGTACCGTGACGCTGCACCTTACCGGTGGCAGGGTACTGGCCGCATTCCCGGATGGGCGCAAAGCCGGGGAACCGCTATCGGAGGGTGGTATATCGCCGCACCAGGGACGCAACGTCAGCGGACCTACCTCCACGCTCCGCTCTGTGGCTAAGCTGGATCATGTCGCCGTAAGCGGCGGCTCCGTGCTGAATATCAAGCTGAACCCGGATACCTTGTCCAATATCGACAAGATAAAGAAATTTTCCACCCTGTTACGGGGATATGCGGAAAGTGGCGGCTATCACGTTCAGTTCAATATTATCAGCAATGCTGACTTGCGTGATGCTCAGAAAAATCCGGAAAAGTATAGGGATTTACTGGTTCGTGTGGCCACCTACAGTGCCTATTTCGTAGAGCTGAGTCCTCGACTCCAGGACGATATCATAGACCGCATGGAGTTTAATGATTTCTAGGTGGTAGATGGTTGTATATCAAAATAGTCAAAAAAGAACTGACGTATGGCGTTGAAAACGGACGCTGAAGTCAAAGGTCTGATATTCCATATTATCCACGGTTCCCTGGTGGATGGTTACGGGGTGAGGACGACTGTATTCCTCAAGGGATGTCCGCTGAAATGCGCCTGGTGTTGCAATCCGGAAGGGCAGACTATTTATCCGGAGTTGAAGGTTAGCCCTGCATTATGCAACCTGTGCGGTAATTGTCTGGCGGTTTGTCCGTATGACGCTGTTAGACTTGACCCGGACGCCGAACCGGATGAGAGGGTGATAGTTGACCGTAAACAGTGTACTGATTGCTTGAAATGCTGTGATGTGTGTGATTCGGGGGCAATGGATGTTTTCGGGAAGTATTACACGGTGAAAGAGGTCTTGGACATAGTCAAGAAAGATGAGGTTTTTTACCGTATGTCCGGAGGTGGGGTAACCATTGGGGGTGGGGAGCCGACCATGCAGGCGGAGTTTACCCTGGCGCTGATCAGGGCATGTAAGAAAAATTATTTGCATACGGCGGTAGATACATGCGGACATGTCGCGAACGAATCAGGTTTGCAGGTGTTAAAGGAAGCTGATTTGTTATTATTTGACATAAAAGGTCTTGATCCGTCACGTCACAAGTTAAACACTGGGGTTTCCAATGAGTTAATACTCCGGAATCTCCGGGAGCTGGACAGGATTCGCAAGCCGATAATAATCCGGTTGCCGTTAATACCTCGATATACGGATACCCTGGAAAAGATAGAAGAGACAGCGGATTTCCTGGCCGGGCTGAATTCAATAGAGCGGGTTGACCTGCTGAACTACCATGAATACGGCGGTGTTAAGTACCGCCAGCTCGGTAGGTCCTATGGGCTGGAAACAACGTCTTTATCGAATGAACGGATGAATGAAATCAAGAAAATCCTTGAGCAGCGTGGACTGAACGTGCAGATAGGTGGATAACTTGCCATGGTCGATAAAAGGTATCAAATATAGTCGTTTTTCAGGAAAAGGATACATGAGATGTCGCCAATCGATATTGCGCTGATTTGCCTGGCAGTTTCCATAATACTGATGTTTGCGGGAGTACCCATCGTATTTTCGTTTGGTATTGTAGGGTTCGTGGGTATTGTGGCCATCACCGGCCTCTCACCGGCGCTTGGCATCATGGCCAGGGCGCCTTACAATTACACAGGCCTTGAGGCCTTGTTGCCGTTACCGCTTTTTATTGTCATGGGCTTTTTCGTGTTTCACTCTGGTATCGGGGAAGACCTCTTCAAAGTAGCGAACAAATGGATGGGCCGCACGCCCGGTGGCATTGCATACGCGACGACTCTAGCTTGTTCGGGATTTGCCGCTTGTACCGGTGATAGTATGGCTGCGGCGGCTTCCATGGGGAGTATTGCTCTTCCTTCCATGAAGCAGTTCAAGTATAACCCGAGCCTGGCTACGGCTTGTATCGTCGCGGGTGGTACTTTGGGAATCCTTATTCCCCCGAGCGGTCCCCTGATTGTTTACGGCTATTTTTCCAATTCGTCCGTTGGCGCGCTGTTCATGGCCGGTATTATACCGGGGATAATACTGACTATCATGTTTATGATTACCATTTTCATCATATGCAAGGCCAAACCATCATGGGCGCCGCCTGGTGAATCATTCACCATGAAAGAAAAGGTAAAGTCCTTATCCGGCGTCTGGGGAATGCTGGTACTGTTTATTTTAATTATTGGTGGGTTATACATCGGCGTTTTTACGCCTTCAGAGGCCGGAGCCATCGGCGCTTTCGGGGCACTGATTCTTGGTCTTATCCGGCGCAAAATGAATTTAAGGCGGATTACGGAATCGCTGAAAGATTCTACCCAGATTGTCTGCTTTATTTTCTCCATTCTGATTGGGACCATGGTTTTCAATTCTCTGCTGGCTGTTAGCGGCTTATCCAGCATGATTTACGATTATCTGGTCGGCCTGACCGTTTCACCGGTTATTGTCATGGGTGGCATCATCGTCGCCTATCTTGTGCTTGGTATGTTCCTTGATGTAGCGGCCGTGATGATGCTGACACTTCCGATAGTCATCCCAGTGGTCCAAGGACTGGGATTTGATTTAATCTGGTTTGGCATTATCCACGTTGTTATCATGGAGCTTGCCTTGATCACGCCGCCCGTCGGGTTAAACCTGTTTATCATCCAGGGTGTATCCAAAGAGCCCTTTAATACTATCGTTAAGGGTGTATACCCGTTTGTTGGAGCCATGATAATCGGGATGTTGATTTTCTGCATTTGGCCGGATATTGTACTCATCCTGCCAACCACGATGAGATAAATTTGTTACGGAGAGCGCGTCTATTTGACATCCAATCCATCACATATTGGCGTGGGTAGGGACTAATAGACGGCCGGATTAAGGTCAGGCGTCATACCGTTGGCGCTGGCCGAAGGGAACTGATCAGGCGGTCGACTCTGATTTATTTCAAGGCTTTTTCCGGGGGGTTTTTAAGGAAGCTGTTTAATTTACCTACGTCATAACCCTGTTGCAACAGCATTTCGGCTAACTCATCGTCCGGCAGGATGAGAAAATCTTCCCGGCGTATGCCTTCCAGCAGCGCCTCAGCCACTTCTTCCGATTGGGGTAAAGACGAGGATGCGCAGCGGGATTGGTCCTTCATACGCATTTGTTCTATTTCCTCTGCGCTGCCTATGAACCGGGCATTCTGTGCAATGTTTGTAGCAACTGCGCCAGGACAAAAACAGGATACCTTGATACCCTGTTTTTTATAGCCTACCATGGCTTCCGATAGGCCAATTATTGCGGACTTGGTGGTGATGTAAGTCGTATTCAAAACGTCTCCGGAATACCCGAGGCCCAGGACGGAGGAAACATTGATAATGTATCCACTACGGCGTTGCAGGAAAAGTGGTAAAAAGGCACTTATACAGCGAACGTAGCCGAAAAGATTGGTATTGATAAGTCCTTGCCAATCAGCAATGGTGTAAGCTTCCAGACGTCCGCGGGTAGCCACGCCGGCATTATTGACCAGAATGTCGATAGTCCCGAACGAGGAGATAACCTTATCTTTCATGGCTGCGACATCATCGTCTTTAGTAGTATCGCAAAGCGTAATCAAAGCCCGACGGCCCATGGCTTCGATCTCCTGCCGGACGCTTGCGAGCCTGACCTCATCACGCGCGACTAACATAATATCTGCGCCTTCCCGTGCTAAGACTAACGCCACTGCCCTTCCGATGCCGCTCGATGCTCCTGTAATAACAGCTTTTTTCCCGCTTACATCCATATTAAACCACCCTTACCAGTCATTTTACATATGATGTTGTATCATTCATACTATAATATATAGTACAATATTACGGTAGGTTTGGCAAGGAAATCTCGTTGAGTGTTAAGTACAGTCTTTGTATTTAGAATCCTCTGAAGAATCGTTAAATATGAGATGTCATGAGCTCATACCTGGAACAATACTTACTTCGGGTCTGTAATGATTCCCTATTTCTCAAAGTTGGCGTTACTGCAGAAAGGCCTGTTGATTTATTTTTTAGTCTCGGGAGGTGTCATTCTGGTCAAAGTTGGAATCTAATGTGGTTATTTATAGAGAGACTCACTCCAGATCTTTTATTAGTTCCCCGGCGGAATCAAACTCCTTTACCCGCCCGGCTTTGATATCCTCGTCAGCCTCTTTCTCTCCCTCCTGCCATTTCTTCGTCCAGAAATAGGACTGGTTCTTGTCCACCAGCCTTTTAGGTACCAATACTGCCTTCTCGTCTATAACCTCTATTTACACCATGTCGCCTTCTTCTATCCCCAGGCTTTTACGCACTGGCGCGGGTAGCGTAATCTGTCCATGTCTTGTCACTTTGCTATATGTTGGCATTCTCCTCCCCTCCTATAGTCGTGATTCCCATTTGGCTGGATTGAACAATATGTATTCTCCGATCTGATGATATTCCTTTTCACTCTGGATTATATGTTCGTAGTACCCT
>JAFGOB010000170.1 GCA_016926695.1 Dehalococcoidales bacterium
CACCTCCGGAAGGATGGTTCCCGCAGTTCCGGAACATTGGCTCTATACTAACCGGAACTGCGGCTCTCTCAGACCGGTGTAGACATTCTTCCACTTCAGCTTTTCGTATTGACGTGTACTGTGTCCTCTCCTTGAAGCCAGTTACTTCAGCTCGTTTTGCAGCTTATGATAGCTGTCTAACCTTACAGAGTCCAGTTCTCCCCGGTCAACGACTGCTTTTACGGCGCAGCCCGATTCGGCGTGATGGCTGCAATCAGAGAAGAGGCATTATGTAATTGGAAGGCTGAAGTAAAACTTAGATCCCTTGCCCGGCTGGCTGTCAACCCATATCCTGCCGCCGTGCACTTCAATGATGCCCTTGCATATAGCCAGTCCCAGTCCTGTTCCTCTAGTTTTTCCGGAGACAACCGGATGGGCCTGATAAAAACGATCAAACAGATTGCTAACGGTTTCTGGCGACATGCCCTCTCCATTATCCTCGATACTGAAAACAACATTTTCACCTGAAGCTTCAACCCGGATAATAATGAGAGCACCTTCGGCAGAAAACTTGGCAGCATTTTCAACCAGATTGGTGATAACCTGTCCGATTCTGAATTTATCCGCCTGTACGGGGGGCAAATCAGGCGCCTGTATTATCTGGAATTTGTGTTTTTCCGTGATAATGGAGAGCAAACCGTCGATTGAATCCAGAATCTCATTAATGCTGAGAGAATGCTTCTCCAATTTCATATTACCGGAATCGATACGTGACATATCCAGCAAATCTCTTATAAGAAATGATAGTCTATCAGTCTCTTTGTCAGCAATTTGAAGGAAATCCATCTGCTGCTGCCTGGTCCATTCGACATCCGGTTCAATAAGAGTTTCAATAAAGCCTTTGATGGAAGCAAGAGGCGTCCTTAGTTCGTGGGAAACGTTGGAAAGCAGTTCGCTTTTGGCCTGGTTAAGTTTCTTCAGGGTTTCAATCTGGATGACTTTGTCCTGTGCCTGTTTGCTCTCGGTAATATCGCGGAAGGTCCATACCCTTCCCATGTAGTTTCCTTCCGCGTCCAGCACCGGTTCACAATACCTGTCAAGAACAACGCCGCTTTTCAGTTCAATCTCATCGTGGCCTATCTCATCCTTATGTTCGTCAAAATCAATAATTTTCTCAAGAAAAAGCTCAGGGTCTTTGACCATAGTGGCGGCGTATTCTCTCAATGCCGTGTCGTTTGGATCGTCTATTATTCCCTGGGGGACTTTGAATAACTCGGAAAAACGATGGTTGATGTACAACTTTTTACGATTCAAACCTACCACTATGATGCCATCGACTGATGAATTCAATATTGCCTCGAGGAAAGCCGTCTTTGATTGCAGAGCTTCCTCGGCCTGTTTACGTTCTGTGATGTCACGAACGACACAGAAAATCAGTTTTTCCCCATTGAAGACCGCCGCATTGCTGCTGATTTCAACACTGAATTCAGATCTGTCCTTGCGTATATGCTGCACCTCGAAGCGATCGCCTTTTTCATCGATAGTATAAAGATTTTCCGGCACCTCTCCATTCGATAGAGGTGCGCTCCAGTCCCATATATGGAGATGCCTGGCTTCCTCAGGCGAATATCCGTGCATCCTGGCAAACTGGATATTCGCTTCTACAACCTTCCCGGTAATATCGAGGATCACAATTCCATCACTGGACTGGTCCATCAAAATTCTTCGCCAGGTGATCTCTTCATCGAGCATCTGCTGTGCTTTCATTTGCCCGGTAATGTCTTTATCCAGCACCAGGATAGCAGGCTTTCCTTCCCATGTAATCGAAATAGGACGCCTATCAAACCAGAGGACCTGACCATCCTTGTGGATGACACGCAGCACATAAGAATCGGGCGCCTGCTCGTTTCTGAATCTTTTTTGTAAAAAGCTGCGGACTTTTTCCCTGTCTTCAGGATGAATCAGGTTGAAACCATCGATGGTCTTCAGCTTATCTTCCGAGTAGCCTGTGATTATTTCCACATAGCGATTGGTGAATACTATTTTCCCATCCTGTACAACTGAAAGAGCTATGGGAAGATCTTCCACCAACATCTGGTACATTTGCTCTGACTTTTGCAGGTCAGCCTCAGTCCTTTGCATCCTGGCGTTAACGGCCTCCAGTTCAATAACCTTTTCCTCCAGTTTGTTCACCAGGCGTTCACTGTAGAGTGTCAGTACCTCATTATCTTCTATGTTTGTCGGATATGAATGACTTGATTTGGATTCTCTATGACGAGATAGAACTAGCTGAACAGTGGAGAGAAACTCATCCGGTTCAATGGGTTTCCTGATGAACAGGTCAGCGCCGATTTTCAAAGCCAGTTCTTCATCTTTATCATCGGTGTAGCTAGCCGTATAAAAAACGAATGGAATTTCTTTCAATACCGGGTCTTTTTTACATTCCAGGCATAATTGAAAACCATCCATATCGGGCATCATGATATCGCTGATGATCATATCAAATACCTGTGAATGCAGCCTCTCAATGGCTTCAATTCCGTTGTTAACACTGTCTACTTCATATCCTTTACCTTCCAGAATTATATTCAGCAACTTACGACTATCTTTATCATCATCCACAACCAAAAATCTCACCGCACGCGCTCCACTCATATGGTCAAGTAAAAATGCCGGTTCTGCTATTTCAGACGTTATATGGAAAACATATTGTCCAGCAGTAAATTTTCATAGTAGCATTTTTCCTATAATTTCATAGTAGCACATAACAAATATTTGTATCATGCTGGGGATATATTACAGGGGAAAAAGAATGGACACAATTCCGTTCTGATTATTTTCGGCGGTTGAATAGCCGGGGTAGCAGTAGCATCGAAAGGATATAAATGACACGAGTTGTTATTGGGATGCAGAAATAATCATCCCTATTTTGCGAGCTTTATACACCATTTTTGGATTCAGGGCGCATGCCCCGGAGCAGCCACACCGGGGCATGCGCAGAACATCCGCTTCAAGCGGCTAATACCTCAGAAACGTGGGTACGGCATTCCTGTATTTAGCCAGCAGATCTGACCAGTTTGCAGGCAACTGTATTTTTTGGGATACCTTTTGGCTGGGATAAAAACCTGCCGGTGAGTGAATTCCTATAAAGGCGCCGGGGCCGCCGGCAACGATGATCTGTATTGACTCCGGTTCAGGTGTGATGGATGCATAGTCCGTTTCTATCATAGGCACTCTATATCTCCATAATCCGAGGCGGGTCCTGGGATCTATATTGGGACCGCTTGTTCCCCAGTAAGAGCCGAGATGGGTTACAGGGACACGTGCATATGAGGAGATGAATTGCTTTACATCCTTCTTGCTCCAGCCATATTCGGCCAGTGTTCTGGCATGCTGCGGGACAAGCATGAGACGGAAGCCTCCCTGTCGCCCGGGTACGAGATTGCAGGCTATAGCGCGCATTATTCCTGCGTCATCAGCACCGTGAGGCCATATCTGTATGGAGGTATTGGGTGTGGAAACAAAAATCGTGCTGTCCTCTTTTTTAAATCCATACTCCACATGCATCGGTTCCCAGGGACTTCGCTCTTCGTCTTCGCCTATGACCATGCTGTATTTCCCCGGATTGCCCAACGTCCCCATATCTTCAATGCCTTTTCTTATGCCGCCAATGTTTCTTATGATAAACTGCATGGCACGTCCGATAGCGGCATTGGCGATGTCTCCCGGGCTAAGGCAGCCTGTACCGCAATTAATATGAATATCCTTCCGTATAGGTCCGTTGATAACCCAGAACGGGGCCCAGGAGCCGGTGCTTCCGCCCCATCCGGTAAAACCTGAGGATGGGTCCGCGCAAATTTGCACTGCGGCAATAATTACCGGCATATAGGTCGGCAAAGCTCCAGCCATAACCGCATTAATGGCAATTTTTTCAACTGTGGCCTTGCCTTCACGGGGTACCAGCTTACCCACTACATGGTCGGGTGGAAGGTCTGTGCCCTTCAGCATTTCGGCTACCGCTTCTTCGGTAGGCGGGATAACAGGCAAGCCATCGCCCCAGCCCTTCTGGTAAACGAAACGGTTTACTTCCTGAATATTTCCCGTGAAAGCAACCCTTCCGCATTTTTCAACTTCTCTGGGTTTGGGGGACTTTTCCTCTTCTGTGAGCGGTGAAGTCAATCCAGCGACAATATTATCCAGGACAGCAGTGATGCCGGCTTCGATGTTTTCGGTGATGCTGGCCTCGCAGTGTACGGAGGTGGAAATCATCCTCAGTGTTGGCATTTGCTTGCTGGAAGCTGCTGAGAGGACATCATCCGGGAAGCCCTCGTTATAGAGTGTAACCGTGGGAATATTTCTTTCTTCTGCCTGTATTGCGTCGTACACAAGGTACCGCGGACATGTCCCTCAATCGCCATAGGCATAGATGGCGCCGTCAATTTCCTTGATCCATTTTTCAAAGTCTGCTTTAAACTCGGTATCTATGACGGATATATTACCCCTGCGGAAAAAGGGGACAAATTTTATGGTTGGAAACCTCTGCCCTAAAATTTTCTCTATCGCTTCCATCGTCGGCTTGGAACTCCGCTTGTCGTTACGAAATAGCCCGATGGTCTTTCCGGTCAAATCAGAGAGTCTTGGCGCCAGTCCTTTCAGCGGTAACGGGTCAATATCCGCCCAGGGATTAAGAAGATCATATTTTCCTTCAATACTCATATGTACATCCTCCTTTCTTGACTTTCAGGTATTCTTCTTTTTACTTCATTCCACCTGTTCCTATCGATCTTTCGCTACATATATGTACCTCCAACAAAACAATTCTCAACCTTTTCCTATGCTGTTATACATTAGTTCAGCCTTTAATCCACAGACTGTCTACCGGCAGTCTAATATTGCTCTTTTTACCAATGTCCTGGCGATCTGGATTTTGAACCTGTTGTAGGGAAGGGGGATGGCGTCAGACACAGCGGCTGCGCCCGCCGTTTCGGCATTTCCCTCGTTAAGGGCCTTGCCCCTGATGGCTTCTTCCGCCTTTGTTGCACGGTAAGGATTGCTATAGACGGCATTAAGGCAGATCCTGGCATCTTTGACCAGTCCGTTTTCAGTCTCTATGGCTGCTGCACAGTTCACGATGGGGAAGTCAATCGATTTCCTGAGGGCAAATTTGATAAACGAGCTTTTAATTCCGTTTCGTGGGGCGGGCACCTTTATCTCCGTCACTATCTCGTCGTCCTCCAGCACAGCAGGCTTGAGTCCTTTATCCGCCGCCCAGAAGTCCTCCGCCTTAATCTCCCTTCCGGAGGTCACAATCACGGCATCCAGGGCAACAAGCGCCGCGGCCATATCCGACGGATTGACTCCGTCACAGCCGCAGTTCATACAGCGGCCGGCTTCAATATTCACCATGTCCGCATCCAGACCCTGAATATCTTCAGATTCCAGGCTGAGATACTCAAGCGGCAGCTCAGGCGCTTTCACTCTGGACTGCTTTTTATAAAAATCCCCTTCGGCCCTGATCAGGTGATCTACCTGCCTGTTGGAGTCCAGATATATACCCCCGAGATGCCTGTTTATCGATACCGCCGCCCTGCGTCCGGCGGCAACAGCCGCCGTCACCGAGGCGAGGCCTGAGCCCAGGGCAGCATCCCCACCGGCGAATACCTTCATTTTAGAGGTAGACTGGGTTTCAGGGTCGACCGCTATCAAGCCCTGTTTGATTTCCAGGATGGACTCAGCATAACCGGTAACGGGCTTCTGTCCGGTTGCCAGTATTATCTCGTCAGCTTCCACTATCTCCTTTGTGCAGTTGTCATACTCCGGTGCAAACTTGCCCTGGCTGTCATAGACTTTCGTACAGCGTACAAGCTCCATACCGGCAACCCGGCCATTCTCCAGCAATACTCTGTACGGTCCCCAGGACGGTTTCACTTTGATACCTTCTTTCACGGCCTGCTCCACCTCTTCCGGCAGCGCCGGCATCTTTTCCCTGCTTTCCAGGCAGGCCATAGTTACATCCTCCACGCCCAGGCGGCGGGCGGTGATGGCCAAATCGATAGCCACCTTACCTCCACCTATCACCAGCACTTTCCCGGCGGATAGAGGTCTTAAACCTTTATTGACCCGGATCAGGAATTCCAGTCCGAAAGTGAGTTTATCTTCGTTCTCAAGTCTCAGCGACGGCCGTCCCCAGGCGCCGGTGGCACAGAAGACACTATCATAGTCTTTTTCAATGTCGTTCAGGGTGATGTCCTTGCCTACCATTGTCCCGAGCCTGAACTGAACACCCATCTTCTCCAGCGATTGAACCTGATTTCTCACTATATCTTTAGGCAGCCGGTAGGCCGGTATGCCGAAGGTCAGTATTCCACCTGCCTCTTCCAGCTCTTCGAAGACGGTCACTTCATGTCCCATTTTTCTCAGGTAAAAAGCTGCTGAAAGACCGGCAGGTCCAGCGCCAATTACCGCTACCTTGCGGCCCGTTTCCTGCTGCGGGGCCTGATAGTAACTATCCGGGTTATTCAGAATATAGTCCCCCATAAATCGCTCGATCGACCTGATCGAGAGAGATTCATCATACTCTCCACGGTTGCAGTTTTCCTCGCAATAGTGCGGGCAAACTCTGCCCGTGATGGCCGGGAAGGGGTTGGTCCTCAATAATATTTCAGCGGCTTCATCCAATCTTCCTTCCCTGATCTTGCCCAGGTATGAAGGAATATCCGCTCCGCTGGGACATTTCGAAGTACAGGGAGGCGGCGCTACCCTGGCTGCTCCGAAGATCGAATGGTAGCGGTTGTCTCCGCAGGTGGCATGGCACATCTTGCCGCCCTTGCGGATGCAATCGAAGCGGTTGTCCTCTTTGCGGAAATACCAGCACCTGATCAACTGGCAGATATTGCCGCCTATGGTGCCCATAGCCCGTACATGCGGCGATGCCGTCTGCCGCGCCGCCTGACAGAGGGCCGGATACCTGCTTTTAATATTTGCATCCAAGGCAATATCCTCCAGCCTGGTAAGGGCTCCTATCCTGAGCAGGCCGTCTTCTTCCCGGATGTAGTCCAGTCCAGAGATGCTTTTCAGGTTGATCACTGCCTCGGGATAATCCCGCAGCACCTCGAATCTCATGGTCCCTATCAGATCAGTGCCGCCTGCTATTACCCAGGCATTCTTTCCGTGCTTTCTCAGGAGGGCGACCGCTTCTTCCACCGTTTTCGCGTCTATATGGTCATATTTTCTAATACTTTTCATATATTCCTGCCTCTTATGCCTTTCCCAGTGCTTTCAGTACCCTGTCCGGGGTCACGGGGGTTTCTTCTATCCATACTCCGATAGCGTTATGGACCGCCGGGACCAGCAGGGCCGCGGCGGTAGCCGCCTTGCCGGCTTCGCTGCATCCATATAGTCCGTAGGCGCTCCAACCGCAATGCGTTTCGATAATGGGGGTCTCTATTTCCCCGACATCCAGCATGGTCAAAATCGGGTAGCCGATATGGTTATCGTTGAGCCTGACTCCCGTTTGCGGGTCATAGTATATAGCCTCGGCGCCGGAAACCCCCAGGCCCTGATATGCGCCGCCGTGCAGTTGATTTTCATTAATGTCCGGATTGATCGACTGGCCGACGTCATAGGGATGGACCAGCCTGGTTACCTCAATCTGCCCTGTCTCGGTATCCACCTCCACTTCGATAAAACAGGCATTCCTGGCCATGAAGAATTTCTCTTCAATTTTGGGAAGTTCGGTCGGCATATCCCCTACAAAGAAGGGACCTCCAATACTACGCATTATCCTCATATGTTTAAGGGTAACGCTTTGTACAGGCAGAGTATTTTGCGGATTGGCTTTTTCAAAAATAAGGCCGTCTTTGATGTCCAGTTCATTGATGTCTTTACCCGCGAAAGGTGAAGGGGGAGGCGGCGGAGCTCCCGGGAAACGCATTTCCGCGGGAGGTTCTTTGATAGAATACTCGAGAAGCATTTTCTTCATCTTCCTGGCATTTAAGACCAGCCCGAATGAATTAATGCTGCAGCCGGAAGAGCCGCCGGGCG
Organism: Dehalococcoidales bacterium; assembly: GCA_016926695.1. The sequence goes on from JAFGOB010000170.1 coordinate 8,023, forward strand.
AACAGGCATCAAAAAAGGAATAATCGGTAAATTCAATGTTTACATCTTCATAACGCAGCCCGATTTCGTCCGCCACGATCTGGCAATAGCTGGTCGGGGCGGATTGGCCGCAATCAGCCCGGCGGAAGACGATAGTAGCCGTACCATCAATATCCATGGTGATTCCCGGAACACTTCCCAGCATGGCGCCGGTATCCCAGCTTGTTACGGCATAAAATCCGACACCGTGCATCCTGCCGTTAGGGAGTTTCCTGGCGCCGGGAGGATGCCACTTGCTGTCCCAATCGAAGGCTTTTTTACCCGCTTCCACGACTTCTTTAAGGCTGTCCCTGAGCGGCATTCCATTGGGCTTTTTAACGTTTTCATTCAGCCAGGCCATATCATGACCCATAGACCCATCGTTGATCAACTGGACTTCTATGGGGTCCATACCCAGTTGGGCTGCGACCCTGTTGATTACAAGATTGACGAATGTGCAGTTGGCAGCGCCGTCCTTCCAGCATGACTCGTGAGGTTTGCTCCAGAAAGCGTGGATTTCACGCACTGACACATTCGGAGTTTTCAGACTATCGACAAATTTATGATAAAGAGGAAGGCCGGTCTTTTGATATGCCACAATTTGTATAGCCACTATGGTACCATCATTATTAAAACCTACCTTGTAATGAGCAGTCCCGGTCTCAAAACTCGTTCCTTCCCAGTTAAAGGTATAATCGTCCACAAATTTGACCGGTCTGAGGGTTTTTTTGGCAGCGATGGCGGCATACCTTACCATATGAGCGGCGATCCCCATGGCATTGCCGCCGAACGAACCTCCGTTATAGGGGGTATGCACCTTCAACCTGGACGGTCTGGTCGGATCGCTTTTGAGTCCCGGGTCCGCCATAGAACCATGATCACCCGCGATAAACTGGCCGTGGTACCAGAACTCAAGATCATTTCCAGTCCAGCGCGCAACCATGCATCCAGGCTCGACACCGGCCCAGACATCATCATCTTTTTTGCTCTCAACAAATTCGACTATATTCTCGGATTCTGCAAAGCCCTTTTCCACATCGCCCTGGTTAAATATGACCGTATCCCGCCAGATATTGTTTTTAGAATTGATCTCGGGGTGCAGTAAATGAGCATCCGGGCTGGCGGCTTCCTCGGGATCAAGGATAAAGGGCAATTGCTCCCATTCGATGCCCTTGCCGATCAATCTCAGCGCTTCGTCGCAAATCTCTTCGCTTTCGGCAATAACCATGGCGCCGACTCTGGAACCCTGGGAATCGGCCGTATCGGGTAAAATGGAGTCCCTGAACCAGCACCAGAAGGAAGTACCTCTGCGCGATATGAAGGGATCTTCTAACTCGGCATCCTGATCGTCGTACCTGATTACCGCCCATACTCCGGGCAAAGACCCGGCTTTGCCGCTGTCCATACTCTTGATTCTGGCATGAGCGTAAGGAGAGCGGTATACTTTCACATACAGCATCCCCGGCAGGTATACATCATTGGTATAGACCGCCCTGCCGGTTACCTTCTCAGCGGCCTCTTTGGGACGCAGGCCGCGCCTGCCGATACAACCGCCTTCAGGCGGCCTCCACAACCATATCCTGTTGTCTTTTTGTTGTTCTGTCATCTCATTTACCAGCCTTAATCATCCTGGCTGCCGTTTGAACAGCCTTAATATGCGCATCATAGCTGCCGCAGCGGCACAAATTCCCGCTGAGCGCCTCTTTTATCTCTTCTACGGTGGGATCGGGATTGCGGTCCAGCAAAGCCTTGGCTGTCACCACGAAGCCGGGCGTACAATAGCCGCACTGAGCGGCCCAGCTCATGATATAGGCCTCTATAAGAGGGTGTCCGGAGTCGGCAATGCCCTCAGCCGTTTCTATTACAGCACCGCTGCATTCCACTCCCAGCACCATGCAGGACAGCACAGGCCGTCTGTCCATAAGGACGGTACAGGAGCCGCAGGCCCCGTAACCGCTGCAAAAGTCCTTAACAGAGGTCAGTCCCAGCTTCTTACGCAGGACATCGCGCAGAGTCCAATTATCAGGGACATCCAGCTCATATCTTCTTCCATTGACAGTGAGTTCCACTATCACGTCACGGGACTGTTTTTCCATTATTGTTGATTCAGTCATTTTTATATCCTTATCCAAAAACATCCGGGATAGAGGCAACAGGTATATACTTTATGAATAGTTATGTTTGCCGGTAAACTGATGCAATAACATAGGGCCACCGGCTCGAAGAGCGAGACGACGGTGCTGATATCTACAGTATAATATCCTGTAGAATTTGCGTTTACAAAGCTCCCCGCAGCCGGGGATCAAGGGCGTCACGGAGTCCGTCGCCCACCATGTTGAAGCTAAACACTACCAGCATAATGGCGCCTCCCGGTACAAAAGAGAGCAGCGGCGCCCGCGTCAAATAATCGCGCCCGTCGTTTACCATGCTGCCCCAGGCCGCTGTAGGGGCTTCGATACCGATGCCGAGGAAGCTCAGGCCGGCTTCCGCAAGGATGGTTGAACCCAGCATCATCGTCATGATGACAATAAAAGGCGGGAAAGAATTGATGACGACATGTCGCAGCATGATACGCCTGTCTGATGCCCCAATGGCTTTTCCAGCCGCAATATAGTCATTTTCTTTGATCGCCAATACCTGGGCGCACATCACCCTGCAATATATCGGTACCAGGCCGACGGTAAGAGCTATGATGACGTTGGTGATTCCACCACCCAGCAGGGCGGCGATAACCATTGCCAGCAATAACATGGGGAAAGACATCAGTGCATCGATACAGCGCATAATAATATTGTTTGGCCAGGCCCCGTAGTAGCCGGCAATAAGGCCCAGAGTCATACCGATCACCGCTGCCAGAATTACCACGATCAGTCCGACCATCAAGGAGACTCGTGCTCCGTAAATCAGACGGCTGAGGGTATCTCTGCCAAGCTGATCGGTCCCCAGCCAGTGCGCCTGGCTGGGACCTTCCAGGATTTTGCCTGTTCCCAGTTCATAAGGATCATAAACGGCCAGTACAGGGGCCAGAATAGCCACCAGAATAGTGATGAGTATTATCACCATACCGAATATTACCAGCCCCCTGCTGAAGAACACACGCCTGAAGCGCTGCCATTCACTTACCCGCGGAGCTATTGTTTCCTCTTTGATTTCAATATTCTGTAAGCTGTTTCCTGCCATATCTACTTCATCATCCATATCGAATTCTGGGATCCAGCCAGCCATATAAAAGGTCAACTGCCAGATTGGCCAGCAGTGTTGTAGCAGCGATTATAAGAATAAAAGCCTGTATATAGGGATAGTCCTGGTTGACCACCGAGGTGATGGCCAGTCTGCCCATTCCCGGTATGGCGAATACAGTTTCAACCAGTACCGAACCGCCCAGAACATTGCTTATTCCTGCTCCTAAAAGGGTTACTACCGGGATAAGTCCATTTTTAAGGGCATGTCTCATAACTATTACCCGTTCCGTAAGACCTTTGGCCCAGGCTGTACGGATATAGTCCTGGTGCATAACCTCCAGCATAGCCGAGCGAGTCTGTCGTGCGTTTCCAGCGATAGGAAATAGAGCAAGGCAAATGACCGGCATTATCATCTGTTTGGTATTCATCCAGAAGTCATCGAAAGGGGAGGTATATCCCCTCACCGGCAACCAGTCCAGGTACACACTGAATACGGACAACATCAAGACGCCCAGCCAGAAGACCGGGATGGTAATACCCAGGTTAGCCAGAAAGGTAACCACGGTATCCAGCCATGTTCCTCTTTTAACCGCGCTGATTACTCCCAGTAAAACTCCAATCACGGTACCAAGAATAAAGGACACTATTCCCAGATGGAAAGTAATCGGGAGACGGTGAAGTATTTCGTTTATCACCGGCGTACTCTGAAGGATGGATACTCCCAGGTCTCCATGTAGAAGAGCCCAAAGCCAATCGCCGTACTGGACGATAATAGGTTTGTCCAGCCCGTATTCATGCCTGAGCGCATCTATTTCCTCTGAAGTAAAACTGGCCTGATCACTCATAGTGACCAGCATACGAATTGGATCACCCGGCAGTAGACGCATGGCGAAAAAGACTATGGCTGTGACCAGGATGAGAACAACCAGAGCCAGTAACAATCTTCTAACAATATACGTCGTCATAGCTAATACACAGCCTCAAATATTCTATTACTGAGGAGCTGCCAGGTTGTGAAAGGATAGAATAAATCAAAGGAACCGGGATTCTTCACAATCCAGGGCATGGTATCAGGCAGCAGGCCGGCCCGGGCCGGCCTGCTGCCTGTAATACTATTTATCCAACCAGACGTTTTCCCATTCATAAGCCCAGAAATAGGCATTGCGGTCGCCGAGTCTTCCGCCTTTAACATAGGAACGGTAAACAAAGCACTGACCGCATTCAATTACCGGTACGACCGAAACGTTGTCATAAAGCACGCGGGCTGCTTTCATGGTTAATCCAGCATCATATTCAGTAGAGGTGGAGGATGCTGTGATGGCTTCCACCCAATCCGGGCGGGCCTTGTTCATGCTCAAGAAAAACTCCGCGCCGGGTGCGAAATCCTGGACAAAGGACTGGTTCATGTTGCCATAGGCAGGCAGGGTATCGCCAATGATAGCGTTTTTCCAGGTTCCCGTATTGCGGTATTCATTATATCTAGCCGCTTCCAGGAATTTCAAATCGGTCTTTATTCCCGCTTTAGTCAATTGGGCCTGTAAAGATACCCAGATGTCCTTGTTTAAAAAGGTAGGATTAGGTAAAAGCTCGGTGGAGAATCCATCGGGATATCCGGCTTCAGCCAGCAGTTGTTTGGATTTTTCGGGGTTATATTCTCTTCCTACATAGGAAGGATCATAAGAGGTGCTGATGCGTGTAGGGAGCTGGTAACAGGGCTCAAGGTATCCGTATCCGAGGTTTTCAGCCAGCCATTCACGGTCAATGGCATGGTCAACCGCTTCACGCACTTTCTTATCATAAAATGGTGAATCCTCGTTCAGGTCATCAAAAATTATGAAAGTTGTTGCCTGGGGTTGAGCGAACATCTCGACGCCGTCTATTTCGGCGTAATCGGCTGTCTCTTTACCAAGAGCAACCATGGTGATATCCACCTCTCCCTTCTGCATAGCTGCTTTTCGGGTAACAAGATCGGGAACATAGATGATTTCTACTTCGTCCAGGTAAGGCAGACCCTCATTCCAGTAGTCGGGATTCCTCTCGAGGGTCATATGATCATCCGGGACAAATTCTACAAACCTGAAAGGTCCGGTGCCTACCGGGTTCAATTTGGCCCAATCAATGCCGTTCTTTTCAACTGCTGCCTGGGAGACGAAGCAATTGCCATCGAAAACCGGCAAGATCGTACTGCGCCATGTAGCCAGCTTGATTTTAACCGTATAGTCGTCAATTATCTCAACAGACTTCCAGTCAGCCCTCTTTTTGGCTTCGATCATAGCATCAAAGTTGAACTTGACGGCCTGGGCATTGAAGGGCGAACCATCATGGAACTTGACATCATTTCTGAGGTGAAAGGTGATGGACGGTTCATTCGTATCGATATCCCAGGATGAGGCCAGTGACGGGGTAACAGTTCCATCCCACCAGGCTTTTACCAGGCTGTCATACAGGTAATACTGGGGTACCATGGTGAAAGTGGCCGCAGGCCAGCCGATATTGCCTGCCGGACTGTTGTTGGCCATATATACCATCTTGCCTCCATATTTTGGCTGGCCGCTGGCAGGCTTCTGTGCCGGGGGTTGGGTCTGAGATGCAGCCTGTGTTGCAGCCTGCGTTGCAGCCGGTGGTGCAGCCTGTGTAGTTGCCGGAGCCGCAGACGGAGCAGTAGTTTGATCGCCGCAGGCGGTGAAAAGCGATGCAGCCAGTAACATAACAACCAGAAAAACGCCGAGAAAAACTTTATACATCAAATATTCCTCCATAAAATTTTCTGCAGTCTCGTAATGTTTTTTACCCAGTAGAAATCAATCAGTAACGATGCTTCTTGCTGTCATCATTAAAAGACAGGAATTGCTTTTTACAATTAAACATTATTAATGGTCCATGGTCAAGACATACCTCCTTATATAATGTAGTCTTATACATAAAATCCCTCACTATTTTTTCGGGCATGTGTCCCGGATTGACAAGCTTTTTCTCTCGCAACAATAAAGCGCTCTGATATACAAAAAGGATGCGGATGCATGAGAGAGAACAAGCTAATAAATCCCAGTCCCGAGTCTATCATAAAGCGGACTTTCCGGGAGCGTCCAGAGATAATACTTTCTCTCCTCCCCATGAATACCTGCTTTTCCGACAAGACTGATAGCGCCTTTATGTATTATCCTTCTGATATATTTTGTTAAAAAGTGATAATTGTATTCAGGCCAGACTGGAAACAGTCTTCTGCCACTCTTTGCCGCCTACCGGACAATAAGCCAGACACTTGGCACAGAAATAACCTGCTCCAAGAGCGGCTACGACATCCATTTTGGCAAAGGGTGCAATCTTTTCACGGGCCTTCTGAATTTCTTCAGGCGTCGGATCAAGGGGTAACTCCTGATCAACGTGACCGAGGGTTTTTTTAGTCAGGGCTTCAGTAGAGATGCGGCATCTATCGGGATATATGTAGCCATACTCATAGGTACGATCGCCGATAACTACTTTATTGGTTTTAACGGGGTCGATGGCGTGTGAAGGACAAATCTTGACGCACACATCACATTTCTCCATATCGCAGATCGGAGGTCCGCTATACAGAGGATCCGGATCGAGATCAGCCCTGGTTATCACGCTTACTGCCCTGATCCTGGGTCCCCAGTCCGGAGTTAAAACAATATGGTTTCTACCCAGCTCGCCGATACCGGCAGCTACCATGGCATGCCTGTGGCTGAACGGAGCGCCGCCGCTACCGGGGCCTGACGGCATCGGGGCAGAAATATGGCCTCTTCTTTCCAGAAATCTGGCAATCCTGTAAGAGGCGAAATTCAAATGGGTATTCGGTGTGAACATGTGGCCGTGGGTTCCGTAGATACAAAGCATATACCTGTTCCCATCTTCATGAGCCCTGAAAATGGATTGAACGGTTCCTATACCCAATCTGACCGCCATAACAACAACATTTTTTGCTCCGGGCAGTAAGTCCGCCGGCCGGTGTCCCTCAGGCGCTCCCGCCAGCCTTTCTACAGGACTGACTCCGATGTAGTCAACTTCGACCACATCTTTTGCGTATCTCTTAAGTTCTTCCGTCAAGCTCATCAAATCGTTCCTTTCCAAATGATATTTTTTGATTAAAATACCCTACCATATCGTTATGCGTAATAGATAATCGAAATACAGAAAAATATAACAAAACAGCACTTTTCAGGTTTAAAGGTACGTTAATTAACATACAAAATAGTATACCAAATTGTATACTATCGAAGGATGTTATCATAATTAATCAGGTTTGTCAACGATCCCGGCAAGCCTGTTTTCAAGCAAAATTGACACGTTATGATGCCGGTGATAATATAAACATAATGTATAAAAATTATCTATTTGTAAAAAATATAAGCTGAAAATATGCAAGTGGTCGAATCGGATACAAAGAGCAAGTTAGCTGAAGAGGCGTTAATCAAGATCCAGCAGTCCATTATTTCGGGTGATCTACGCCCCAATCAACGCCTGATAGAAGCTGAACTGTCCCAGAAACTGGGCATGAGCCGGACCCCTGTTCGCGAGGCCATCAGGAGGCTGCAGCAAACGGGTTACGTGACAATAATGCACAATGGCGGAGCTATTGTCACGGAATTTTCGAGAAAAAACATCAAAGACCAGTTTGAAATCAGAGAAGCGCTGGAAACGCTGGTGGTCAGACTGGGTTGTGAATTATGTACCGAAGAACAAATCAGCCAGGCACGGAAATATTTGGAGTCAGCAGCGGAAGCGGCCGGCAAGCATGATTTAAGTAAATACAATCAGTTCAATGCCCTGTTTCACAACGTTCTGCTGGAAGCATGCGGCAATGACAGACTGATCAGCCTGGTCAGAACAATAAGGGACTATTATTACCTGGGGAAATTAGCCAGTATAATAACCGAAGCCGAGTTACGCAGCATTATCAAGCAGCATTTTGCTTTGCTCGAAGCAATGAGCAAGCGGGACAAAAAGGTAGCTGTAAAGTCAACAAGAAAAATCCTCAGGATACTGGCAAAGATCTCCGTAACCAGGATGTGATCCGGTCATCTCCTCGTTACATTGTTCGAGCTGTACTGAACCGAACGGAGGGATATCCGCCTAAGCCTTAACTCTGTCCCCGTAAATACCCTTGAGCATAGCTACCATATCTTTGGAATATGTATCAATGTTATAGGTATCCTTTCTTTTATGGGACTCAATCCTGACTTCGGTAATTGTCCGGTCCACTTCCTGTCCCCAACTGCTCTGAGACTTTTGCTTTATACTGATAAGTTTTATTTCCTGGTTGGAAATAGCGAAATTCCACGGAGTTTCGCCAAGTACCTTATCAGGCGGAATATCCCAATATCTGTTTGAATAAGCCAGGGTTGCCTTAAGCTGATCAGCCCAGCGGGAGAGGAAGCCCTTGCCCTCCTCTTTGCCCTTCCGTTGAGCTTCGGATACGGCATCCTTAAGCATATTTCCGGTTATTTGGGCGAAGATAGCGCGCTGATCGGTGATAATGAGTGCACAGGTATCCCACCTGCCGAACGATTTAGGTTTTTTGAGTACCGGTATGAGTCCCAACATCTTTTCTTCCATTACCTTCATATCCTTTGTTAAAATATTAATAGAACAGCATTACAATAAGTCGTAATCAGCCGTTTGCTCCCTTTGCCGAAGGAAAATCAAAATGGATTTTTCTCTTTAACTAATTGCGCCTTAACCAGTTAATATTATATAAAAAATACCTCTTGAAAAGGGAAATTGTATTTTGTTATGCTTGATGAAAACCGGGGAGTTCCAGGTTTATGCTTTAGCACTCCGATTTTATGTAAACTGTAAAGGAGGGCTGTTAAAATAGCCCTTTGGACCGATCTAACGGTTTGCCTGCTAATGATTGAATTAACGGTTATAATAGTACTGATAGTCGTGGAATGGTCCTGGAAAGCGCTTGATTGCCGCTTTACAGGCAATTACTAATAATATAATAAGATCAATAAATTCGGCCGGGAGGGCGAAAAATGCCGGAGATGGTATTTGACATATCCTATGCAGCACAGTCCGACAGACAGAGACTGGACATCTATTTGCCAGGTAAAGGTAAAGGTCCTATTCCCGTGATCATATGGTTTCATCCGGGGGGATTTACACAGGGAGACAAGGAGATGGTGCAGCCGCTGACCGGGGCAATCCTGAAGAGGGGATACGCGGTTGTAAGTGCTGATTACCGTCTGGCGGACGAGGCTATATTCCCGGCACAGATCCAGGATGCCAAGACTTCGGTCAGGTGGGTAAGGGCTAATGCCGTCAAATATAATTTCGACCTGGGAAAGATCGCCTGCTGGGGTATATCGGCGGGAAGTACCATAGCTGCGCTGGTAGGGACATCAGCCGGCGTAAAGGAGCTGGAAGACCTTTCCACGGGCAATTCCGGGGAGTCCAGCAGGGTGGACGCCGTGGTCTCCTGGTACGGTCCGATGGACTTCAACGCGCTGGAGTCTCATCACCTCCAACTGGGGCAGAAACCGCTCCAGGACCCGGATATTTCGGGGGAATCACGCATGATGGGGGGCAGCGTTTCCGAGCTTCCTGAAAGATACAGGGCAGCCAGTCCAATCAACTATATAAGCCATGAATGCCCACCGTTTTTTATCCAGCATGGAAAATCGGATGATGTTATTCCCTATCTGCAAAGCGTTTTATTTGCCGGGGCCCTGGAATCGGCGATCGGAAAAGAGCGAGTGAAACTGAGACTGATCGAAAACGCCGGTCACTTCGACCGCGTACACAGTTCTCCTGAAAATCTCAATGCGGCCCTTGATTTCCTGGACAAACATCTGGACTTTTCAATGCAGTCTTTACAATAGTGTGAAATCAGTCCGGACGAAGGCCGGGTTGCAGCCAGGCTGTGATGGTAAGGAAGACAAGAATCGACAAAAAGCCTCCGCTCTCAAAATTGGAACGGAGGCTTTTCAAGCGACTTGAAGACGTTTGGCTTTAACGGTTGGAAACAAAGACTTCAGTCAATAACGACTGCTGCCCTTACAACTTTGCCTGCCGCCGCCTGTTTCATGGCTTCTTCAGCATCCTGAAGTTTGAACTTGTGGGAAATTATCTTGTCGAACGGATACCGGTGAATATTCCTTGCCATGAAGTCCAGCACCCTGGGCATTGTCCAGGCTTTATAGTTGGCCGAACCGATCAAACGAATGCCTTTATTGATAAACGGTCCCATACTCAACTGGGTGGTAAACGGTCCCACCAAACCGACAGTCAGGTAAGTACCTCCCAGCGAGAGCATTTCAAGGCCCTCCGGCACTACCTCAGGGGCGGAAGCAACCACTTCCATGACCAGGCTGGCCCCGTTTCCTCCGGTCAACTGTTTGACCCTTTCGATTCTGGCCTTGGGAGTGACGTATTCATTATAGTCGATGGTGTAGTCGGCGCCGAAAGAACCGGCCAGCTTCAGCCTCTCAGGAAGTTTATCGATCACTATCACACGGGCTGCTCCCATATCCTTGGCCATGGGAGCGGCGTTGAGTCCCAGTCCGCCGGCCCCCTGGATGACGGTGGTAGAACCCATGGGGAATGTAGTTTTATGTAAAGCGTATGCTACAGTAGAGGCAGCACAGTCAACATAGACGGCTGCTTCATCCGGAACGGCATCCGGGATTTTATAGATCCACTGTCCCGGACTGATGTAATAATATTCGGCGAAAGCACCCTTGAAATGGGGCCAATCGTCGGAAGTAGTACCGGCATGTTTGTGTCTTTCAGGACAGGGAATAGCCGTTTCGTTAAGGCAGCACGGACATCTTCCGCAGGGCAGGAAATAACACCAGGCAACGCGGTCGCCCTCCTTAAGAGGCTGGCCCATAAAATCGGTTTTGACATTTGAACCCAGTTTATAAATCCTGCCTACGAACTCGTGTCCCGCTATCCTGGGTTTCGGTTTCACGCCCGGTTGTGCGCCTCCGAAATCCCCCTTGTACATATGAATGTCCGAGCCGCAGATAGAACTCATAGTAATCCTGGCTACTACAGCATCAGGTTCGGGGTCAGGAACAGGGTACTCCCTCATTTCCCAGGGAATGCCGGGAGCGAAACTGACCATCGCCTTACCTTTTTCACCACTCATCTTATCTTTCTCTCCTTTTGTTGATTTGAACTTCCCGCTGGCTGCGACCTGTGTCCGGAACGCAAGTTATTTTCAAGTATACAATATTTTCAATAACAGCGACAGGAACGCTGACGGTATCCTGTAATACCCGGGCGGTGATTGTATAATTTGTATATATTATAACAGGGCGATGGAAGAGTTGTACAAACAATCAATGTTACGGGAAGTAACGAAATAGCTGTTACACCACACTAGAACAGATTGCTGATCCTGTCCCAAACAATACCGGCGATCTGCATACTGGGAAAGGTAGCATCGATAACCATCCAGCGTTCCTGATCTCTCTTTGCCAGTTGAAGAAAGCCCGTTCTTACCTTCCGGTGAAAAGAGAGTGTTTCTCCGTCAAAACGGTCTTCTTCTATCTCTGTTTTGCGTGCCAGTCCGCTTTCGGGCGGAATATCCAGCAGGAAGGTTATATCAGGCACCAGGCCCTGCGACGCCACGCGGTTTATTTCCCGGACGGTATTGAAATCCAGCTCCCTGCCGTAGCTCTGGTAGGCCAGGGTTGAATCCGTATAGCGGTCGCAGATAACATGCCGTCCAGCTTTCAGCGCCGGAAGAATCACATCAGTTACAAGCTGGCTGCGCGAGGCATTGAAGAGCAACAGCTCGGTCAGGGGAGAAAGGGGGATATCGCGACCCTGTTTAAGCAGCCGTCTGATGCGTTCTCCTGCCGGCGTACCGCCCGGCTCATGAACAAGCACGGCAGGAATGCCATGGCCCTTCATTTTTTTAAAAAGGGTCATTGATTGTATACTTTTTCCGCAGCCTTCACCGCCCTCGAAAGTGATGAATAAAGGCATATATCAGGTTTTAGCTCCTTGACGGAAAATGCGTACTCTTCTATTAGGGTCTTTACCTGTGCTGTCCGACGGCAGGTCGCTTTGTTCCGCCACCAGATGCTGGAGCCGGCGAATATAGGCGCTCTGCGGCCTGAGCTCGATAATCTGTCCGCCGCTGAGTACTTGATTAACGGCAGTCTCTGCTTCTTCAAGCGCTGATGAAACAGGATTCCTGCGACGCTCGGACGGATAAATAGTATTAAGAAGCTGGCGGATCTGGTTGGGCGTATTACTTTTCAGTACATAAATGGGAATACTGGCCGCTTCTGCATCGATAATTTTCTGAGGCCTGTTGCGGTAATAGGCTTTGGATGTGACAAAAATACTGGCATTACCGGGATTGTTAACGAGATCCAGGCTGATCTGCATATCTCTGGCCATTTGTTCCAGTCTGGCGCGGTTTACCCCGAAGAGATAAATCCTGGGCTGTTTTTCCTCACCCTTTTTTTTGCCTTTAGCTCCGACTTTTTTCTCAGGGGCGGATAGAGTCTCCCTGGCGATGCGAACTTCTCCGTTTGCATCCAGCCAGCGTATTTCAGCGTCGAGGGGACTGCCGCGCAGCATTGAATCCACCGCTTCAGCCACATCCGCCTGGATGGCTACCCGGTCCCTGTCCTGTATTTCAACAACGCTGTTAAAGGTGGGGGGGGCCATGCGTTCCAGTATAGACTTTTGCGTGCCGCGGCGTTTGGCCTCTTCATCACTGAGGGTAACGGTCTGTATTCCGCCGACCAGATCGGACAGGGTGGGATTGATGACCAGGTTTTCCAGGGTATTGCCGTGAGCAGTACCTATCAACTGTACACCGCGTTCAGCGATAGTACGTGCTGCGCGGGCTTCCAGCTCAGTGCCGATCTCATCGATGACAATAACCTCCGGCATATGGTTTTCGACGGCTTCAATCATCACGGCATGCTGCAAAGAAGGGGTGGGCACCTGCATACGGCGGGCATGCCCGATTCCCGGATGGGGTATATCGCCGTCGCCGGCGATCTCGTTGGAGGTATCTACAATCACTACTCTTTTATGAATATCATCCGCAAGTACCCTGGCTACTTCGCGCAGCATGGTAGTCTTGCCCACGCCGGGCCGCCCCATCAGAAGCACGCTTCTGCCGGATTCGACCAGGTCCTGAATGATATTTATGGTCCCGTAGATGGCCCTGCCGACGCGGCAGGTCAGACCCACGATAGTACCTTTGCGGTTGCGGATAGCGGAAATGCGGTGGAGAGTGCGCGGTATACCGGCGCGGTTATCTTCACCGAAACTGCCGATGCGGGAAACAACGTATTCCAGGTCAAGCTCGTTTACTTCCCTGGGAATCAGCGTCATCTCCCGGCTGAAAAAACGGGCCTCAGGCGGTCGGCCCTGGTCCATTATTACTTCTACCAGTTCACTTATATCCGGTTGCAATTGTAAGGGCTGTAAAATGTCTGCGGGTAAGATATTGATCAAGGCATCAAGATTGTCGGTAATTACCTTCTGCAAAATGACCTCCGCAACCTACCATCCTCTGTTAGCCAGTATTTCATCGGCTGGGATTTGCTTGATGTCAAGACCGGGCATAGCTTCGCCCAGGTTTTTGGATACAGAGGCGATGATTTTTGGGTCTTTGTAATGTGTTGTAGCTTTCACAATAGCCTTAGCCCTGGAAGAGGGGTCCTGAGATTTGAATATGCCTGAACCGACAAATATGCCGTCTGATCCCAGTTGCATCATAAGCGCAGCATCCGCGGGAGTGGCTATGCCGCCGGCCGCGAAGTTCACCACGGGTAATTTACCAGTCTTGTGGACCTCTTCCAAAACGGCGAAGGGCGCTCCCATTTCTTTGGCGGCAGACATCAGCTCTTCTTGAGGAAGGTAGACTACCTTGCGTATACCGTCCATAACGGACCGCATATGCCTGACGGCTTCGACGATATTGCCCGTACCTGCTTCTCCCTTGGTACGGATCATAGCTGCGCCTTCGCCTATCCGGCGCAGGGCTTCGCCCAGATCCCTGCAACCGCAGACGAAAGGCACCTTGAAATCATGTTTCCAGACATGAAAGTTCTCATCTGCCGGAGTCAGGACCTCCGACTCATCGATGAAGTCAACGCCGAGGGCTTCAAGAGCCTGGGCTTCAACAAAATGACCGATACGGCATTTGGCCATGACGGGTATCGAGACAACCTTCATAATCGCTTCAACAACGGACAGGTCTGCCATACGGGCAACTCCTCCTGCGGCGCGAATATCGGCAGGCACTCTTTCCAGCGCCATCACGGCGCAAGCTCCGGCGTCTTCGGCTATTTTGGCATGCTCGGGTGTGACAACATCCATTATCACTCCCCCTTTAAGCATCTGCGCCAGGCCGGTTTTGACCTTCCATGTCCCGCTTTCCATCTCGATAATCCCCTATTTATTGAAACTATATTACTCAAAATAATTCTACTATTGTTGGTACGGATTATCAACCTGCTCCGGCTTATCTTTTATCCTGTTCTACCCGGACCGGCCCTTTTCAAGACGGCGCCGCCAGTCCGGGTTTGAATGGAGAAGGGTATCCTGATCCGGGGGCGGCGCTACAGGCTGTTTTGCGCTGTTTTACCTGCGGACGACATTTTAGGAAAAAGCTTAAAGGCATTAAGTGTAGTTTGCCGGGCTGTTTCTTCGGGCGGCACCTGTTGAATCTCTGAGAGTACTGCCAGGGTTTCGAGGGTGTATGACGGCTCATTCCTCTTTCCCCTTTTCTTTTGAGGAGGAAGGAAAGGGCAATCGGTCTCAATCAAAAGCCTGTCCAGGGGCAAATGACTGATGGTCTCTCTCAGTGCCCGTGAAGACGGATACCCGATATAGGACCCCAGAGAGAGATAAAATCCCATCTTCAAATATTCCTCTGCCGTTTCGTAATCCAGGTTAAAGCAGTGAATAACGCCCGGAGGGTCTTGCCGCATTGATGCAAATGAGCCGGTCCATTTTTCCAGAATGGGCAGGATTGTTTCCCGTGCCTGACGGCAGTGGATGACAACGGGCAAGCCCGCTTTCCGGGCTACTTCCAGTTGCCATTGCAAGGCCCGTAACTGGTCCTCATGCGGTGCGGAGTTACGGTAGAAGTCCAGCCCGGTTTCACCGATTGCTACCACACGGGGATGTCCGGCCAGTTCATATAAAGCCTGTATGTCTTGAGAGTCTATTCCCTCTGACTCCTGGGGATGGATGCCAATGCCTGCCAGCACGCAGGGGTACTTTTCAGCCAGTTCAACAGCCCTGCGGTTTGATTCCATGTTAATGCCGATGGTTACGATAGCGGTTACCCCGTTTTCCAATGCCTTTTTGATAACCTCTTCCCGGTCATTATCGAATTCAGGCATGTCAAGGTGGGCATGGGTGTCGATTATTTCGATAGTCAATATCTGAGTTCCTTTCCAGCGGAGATATTTTTTCAGACTATTTCCATAATAACAGACTTGGACTGATAATATCAGTCCAAGTCTGCCGGTTTTAAGACAGGCAATAGCGGCTGCTGTTCGCGAAGGCAGGGAAGAGAATTAGTAGGGGGACTAATTATATGGAAGAAGATGGCGGAACAATGTTTCCGTGGAACAGCGGTTTATTCCTGTCGAACTCATATCTGGATATTGCGACAAATACTATGGATATAATCCCCAGGGGACAGGCCCAGAGGGTCAGCGATGCGGCGATGGACCCGGCCAGAGCCATTCCCCAGGTCTTTTTCAAGAGGGAGAATATTCCGCCCGCGAGAGCCAGCAGACTGATGATAAACAGAGGGGTGAATATTACCATCCATACCATCAATGCTGAAAGGCCCTGTCCGGAGTAGTGATCATAAGAGTCCGAGAAGAACGCTCCTATTAGAAAAGCGGACAATATACCGCCAACCAAACTTAAAGAACCAACGACAATATTAAGTATACCGGCCACCGTCGGCATCCATTTTGTATCCATAATATCCCTCCAGTTTATTATAATCCCTGAACGTAGAAATTGTTGATCCCGTCGATAGAGACGGTTTAGCTTTTTACAATAAGTTATGTTAAAATGAATTGATTCTAAAAACCGATGTGGAGAAGTATGAGAGAGAATATTGAAAACTTTCTAAAGTATCTGACGGTTGAAAAAGGGTTTTCGAAAAATACTGAAGAAGCCTATCGAAACGATCTCTATCAGCTTGAGAACTTTGTGGAAGAACAGGCCAGAAAGCAGGGTGAAGTACCGAGCTGGAATAGTTTCGGGCGACAGGAGATGCTGAACTACATGCTTGATCTCAAGGAAAAGCGGTACGCCTCGACCACCCTGGCCCGGAAGATAGCCGCTGCCAAGTCGTTCTTCAAATTTATGAACGAGGAGCATCAGGTTGAGCACAATCCCACGGATAATATCGCCTCGTTAAGAGTGGGAAGAGCGTTGCCGAAACCCATTTCCGTGGAGCAGGCACGACGGCTGCTGGAAGAACCGGCAAAAAAGGAGGCGACCCCGGAAACCAAACGAGATAAAGCCATGCTGGAACTTTTATACGCCAGCGGGATGCGGGTAAGCGAGCTGGTGTCTTTGAACCTGGGAGATATCGATTTTTCCGGTGGGTATGTTCGCTGTACTGGCAAAGGCAGCAAAGAACGTATGATACCCATTTATAACCGGGCCGTCATTTGCATCCAGGAGTATGTAAAGGAAGCCCGTCCGCAAATAGTCCAGAACAAGATCGATGAAAAAGCCCTGTTCGTAAATGTACGCGGTGAAAGATTGACCCGCCAGGGCTTATGGCAAATATTAAAGGGCTATGCCAGGGCCGCGAACATCGAGTCGGAAGTGACGCCGCATACTTTACGGCACAGCTTCGCCACCCATATGTTGAACGGCGGAGCGGACTTACGCATGGTACAGGAACTGCTGGGACATGCCAATATTTCTACCACACAGGTCTATACTCATCTGACATCGGAACACGTAAAACGGACATACGAAAAATCTCATCCAAGAGCGAAATAGGAGGTAATCCGTGCCTTATAAATCAAGAAAAAAACGCCGTAATATTTCACCGAATCACGTTTCGGTTACTGCCTCAACAGGTGTTAGTGAAAATATAACCAGTACAGCCAGCAACCACCGTTCAGCCAGCGATAACCGTCCAGTCAGGATCCATCCTGATTTCAGCAGCTCTCCCCGAATGTCAACAGCAATGGAGCCTGTTAAGACTAATTTTTTATATGAGCTAAAATGGATTACCCTGGTTACGGTGATTGTCGCGGCATTGCTGGTAGCGGCATATTATGCTTTCAGGTAATCGGCTATTGTCCTGCATCCGGTACAGACATGGATTTCGCTGCTGCAAGATCGCAACTTATAGACAAGCTCAAGTCTGAAATCAAAGATCGGCGCGTGCTCGAGGTAATGGGGCATATTCCGCGGGAACGTTTTGTGCCGGCCCGTTTACGGAATAGCGCCTATCAAGACGAGCCGTTGCCTATCGGCAACGGTCAGACCATTTCACAACCTCTTATTATCGCTATGATGACCCAGGCTCTTGAACTGAATGGCGATGAAAAAGTGCTTGAGATCGGGACAGGGAGCGGTTACCAGGCGGCTATTTTAGCTGAATTGTGCCGGGAAGTAGTTACTACCGAACGCATTCCCACCCTGGCTGAATCCGCCGCAAGAATACTGGCCGAACTAGGCTACAGTAATGTAAAAGTCCTTCCTGCCGGTCTCGATCTGGGCTGGAAGCCGGAATCCCCTTACGACGGAATAATTGTAACTGCCGGTTCACCCCGCATTTCCGATGTCTTGCTGGAGCAACTGGCTGAAGGCGGAAAGCTGGTGATACCGGTAGGTTCTTATGAAATCCAGCAACTTTACCAGGTCACCAAATTTAAAGAGAGGAATATCACCAGAGATCTCGGGGGGTGCCGTTTCGTTCCTTTGATAGGCAAAGATGGCTGGGCAGAACGGTATTAATGAAAATAAACGCGTAAAAACATATGAAACAGGTGATACGTCCCGAGATTACGGTTGTCATCGAGTTGCTGAAGAAGCAATACGGCATCCGGGAGATGCAACCTCATAATGATCCTTTAGCTGAGCTGGTACGTACTATATTGTCTCAAAACACCTCTGATGCCAATTCACACCCGGCTTTCAAAGCCCTGCGGGAGAAGTTTCCCGGCTTTGATCAAATGCTGGAAGCTCCCCTGGAAGAAATAGAACGGCCTATCAGAGGCGGGGGGCTGGCAAGGATAAAGGCGCAACGTATTCGCGAAACCCTGCGGGAAATAAAGAGAAAACAGGGAAATCTGGACCTGGAATTCCTGAAAAACATGCCGGTGGAGCGGGCGCGCGAGTGGCTGGTTGATTTACCCGGTGTGGGCTATAAAACCGCCAGTTGTGTATTGCTTTTTGCTTTCGGCAGTCCGGTTATGCCGGTAGATACTCATATTTTTCGCGTTACAAAGAGGCTGGGACTGATTGGAGAGGGTATTTCTCTAGTAGAAGCCCATATCAGACTGAATGAAATAGTCCCGCCGGCGGATGTTTACGAATTTCATGTTTTAACGATAGAACACGGCCGCCGGACGTGTATAGCCCGCAGACCGCGCTGCGCATCATGTGTCCTGAACGAAGTCTGCCGAGAATGCCAGCTTTCCCAGCGATGCGTAAAAGAAGATGGAGAGGACTGAAATGCCGGAATCAACTTTATCACCTGAAATGATTTCAAGTGATTTAAAAACCCGCTTCGTCGGACAACGGGTAATATACTTCCGGTCCCTGGACTCAACCATGGATGCGGCCAGAAGAGAGGCACAATGGGGGGCGGAGGCCGGTACGGTAATTGTCACCGACGAACAGGTCTCAGGCAGGGGGAGACTTCAACGCACCTGGCTGTCACCCCAGGGATCGCTGGCTTTTTCCTTGATCCTGCGGCCGAATATCGAATATATCTATTATATGATAATGCTGGCTTCAGTGGCCGTATGCCGGGGCATAGAGACGGCAACGGGTTTACAGTGCCAGATCAAGTGGCCGAATGATATCCTGATCAATGAAAAGAAGGTCAGCGGGATCCTGATAGAAAACGATATCAGAAAAAATACTCTCAGCTATGTTATTATAGGGATCGGGATCAATGTCAACGTACGTATATCCGATTATCCGGAGATAGCGGCTTTTGCCACCAGTTTATCAGACCATCTTGAGCAGGAGGTATCCCGACTGGAAGTTATCCGGCAGGTGCTGGTCAATATTGACGGTCTTTACGGGTCGATGCCGGAGAATGATTTCATCCAGCAAGAATGGAAAAATCGCCTGAGCACCCTGGGGCAAAACGTGGAAATCAAACAGGGGAACAGGTGGTGCAGAGGAATAGCTGAGAACGTTACCAGAGATGGAGGGCTTGTCATCCGTCAGAAAGACGGAAGGTCCGTCAAGGTAATTTCGGGTGATATAGTATTAAGATGAATGCATCATTAAAAAACAGGATCTAACCTGCCAGATCGACCTTGAACGGGGCGCGTTCTATTTCAACAGTCTGAAACAGATTTTCCGTATGCAGACGGGCCAGAAAAGCTATATATCTTTGGGGTATTACAGCCAGGCGGGTATTATAAAAAGTCGTTACATCGTTATAATAGTCACGCGCCAGGGCGATACGCTGTTCGGTATCAATCAGGGCTTGCTGCAATCCCATAAAAGAAGCCTGTGCCGTTATTTCAGGATAGCTTTCAGCCAGCATATAAAGAAGCGGCGCCAGTCCTCTCGGCTGTTCCTCCTGCCCCATTAGAGCAGAAGAAGAAAGCTGTTGGCGTATTTCAGCAACCAGTAGTAGTGTAGCACTCTCATATTGTTTGAAACCCTGTATAACGCCGATAAGGTTTTTGATCAAATCATTCCGCCGCTTAAGCTGAATATCTATCTGGGACCAGGCTCTCTCAACCTGGTGGTGAAGGTTAATCAAGTTATTGTAGGTGGTCCAGAGCCAGGATAAAACAAAGACCACCAGGTATACCGGGATCATCACTGCGAAAGGCCGTACTTCCAGCGTATAGCCGGGGCCGGAAAGGAGCGCCCATCCGGCTGCACTACCGGCAGCTATAAACAGTCCAATTATAAACCAGGCTGTAAACCAGCAGGCGTAACTCCGGCTGATTTGCCTCTCAGTCTGCATCGAGATAATAAACATCGGGACATTTTTATCATAGGCTATTTCTGCTGCTACCATATCTTCCCGTTCCCGTGCCTGGCCCAGAACGTAAAGCCGGGCATGAAGCGGAACGGCTGTTTCCTGAAAACGCCTTTTATGAGTTGAATGTGCGATTTCCCGGGACGGACCTTTACCGAAATAGAGAGGGTCGTTACGACCGCAGACCTGATTAAAAGAGGACGCGCCATGGATTTTGGCGCCCCCGGGTCTGATTTGAAGCAGGCCGGTATCGTCCTTCAGATAAAACGGGATGGTTTCGGCAGCTCCGTCAATTTTCTTCCATCCGCTTTCGGTCCTGGTACGTGTGTGAACATGTCCTTTTGAATCCCGGTAGGTATCAGTGACGGTCCTTGACCAGTGTTCCTCTATTTGCCAGGAGTAATACACACAGGAAATACCGGAAAGGTACCCGGTCAGCGGTGAGGCGCTTTCCGCAGTCCCCTTGATTTCGGACAGCCCTATAAACACTCCCTGTGTTTTCGAAGTCGGCAAATCATCGATGATGCGTTTACGCCGCAGGCACACAATCGCCGCGGCAAGGCAGCCAACCGCTGCAAGACCGCCGGGAATAATCGAAACAAGGGGTGAAAATTCCTGCGACATCAATTGTCTTCCTTTCCAGTAGACCGATACAATAATAATGTGGCAGGTTTCCCGGTGTCAAAGATTTTATCGTTTCAGTCTGTTCGTTGTTGAAAACCGTCTGATCGTATTAAAATAAACAGGGTTTTATTTTTTACCGTGTATCCTTGCAGCCTGGCCTGTTCTAATTTATTTTTGAGGCGTGTTATGAAAAAATCCGGGACTTTGGTGTTTATCGGAGCGCATCCCGATGATGAGACCTTCGGCATAGGGGCGACACTGGCCAGTTACGCGGCTGCCGGAGTTAAGGTGTACTATATCTGCGCCACCAGGGGTGAGGCGGGTGAAGCTGATCCCGAGTTCATGGAGGGATATGCTGCCACGGGAGATATGCGCTGGGCGGAATTGCAGAGGGCTGCTGATGTACTGGGTCTGAGCGGCCTGTTTTACCTGGGATACCGTGATTCGGGTATGGCCGATACGGAGAGCAACAGGCATCCGGAGGCACTTGCCGCGGCGTCTCTTGAAGAAGTAACCGGAAAGATCGTGAAAATCCTGAGGCAGCTTAAACCCGACGTGGTAATAACCTTCGATCCTGTAGGAGGTTACCGCCATCCCGATCATATCGCCTGTCATAAAGCCACTGTGAAAGCCTTTCACGCCTGCGGAGATCCCGGGCTTTACCCCGAGGCCGGGCTGTACTATCAGCCGAAAAAGTTATATTTCAGCATTTTTCCTCACCGCTGGATGAGACTGATGGTCAGGCTGATGCCTCTTTTCGGACGGAATCCGCATAAATTCGGACGGAACGGGGATATTGACCTGGCTGAAATGGTAAAAACCGAATTCCCGATCCATGCCGCTGTACGCCTGGACAAAAAATATCTTCTGATACGCGAAAAAGCCGCGGCCTGTCATGCCAGCCAGATGGCAGGCGGATCTCCCAGGCGAGGGATAATGGGACTATATAACAGGATATTCGGGCAGCGCGATTACTTCATGCGGGCATATCCGGTCCCGTCGAGAGGCAGGCGAGAGACCGATCTCTTCGAGGGAATAGAACAGTCTTGACCTGTTTTCAGGGAATCAGGGATTATGGCTGGTTTCTACCGAACTGCGTAAAGCCTGCAAATGGCACTGCGGGACATCAATGGGGAATGTGCATCCTGGTGAAACGATCAGCCTGGTGCCGTTCATCTGCCTCATGGCGTCTTCCACCTGGGCCAGAATTTCCTCCCGGCTGCCGAAACGGAGAGTCTTGTACTGCTCGATGCCGCCCAGAAGCGCCCCGTCGAATACTCTGGCTGCATCGGCCAGGTTGAAGGGCGTGGTGCGGTCGTGCCAGTTCAGTACCTGTACGGGGTAATTGGCAAGCTCGACCAGCATAGGGTATTGCCCGTGAAGATGGAGGACGTTAAGCCAGCCGCCTTTAGCCGAGTTGAGCACAGCCAGGTCACCCGAACGACCAAATTGGAAATATTCCTCGACATTCATTATTTCAAGGCTGGCCAGTCGTGTGGACAGAAAAATACCGTCTGCGCCGATTTCGATGGCAGCCCTGGCAAATCTCTGAGAGGTTTCGGCAATAGCCTCCAGTGCAGGCATAACTCTCTGTGGATCGCTTCTCAGACTGGAGAGGAGCAGTTGGTCTCCCGCCAGGTATGCGGCGATTGAAAGCGGGTTAAACATGGTGATGATAAGGGGAGTATCTTTTTCTTTTTGTTTCAGGACAATATCAATAGCCTTCAAGTGCCAGCCGTAGGTGCCCTGGTGGATATCCAGGGGTTGGACAAGGTTCCAGTCTTCTACTTTTTTGACAACCCGTTCAAGATAAGCACGGTCACCCATCAGGCTGCCCTGGTATTCATGCCTGACCCCGAAATCAGCTACAGTATAGGTTGAAGAGACAGGCAGTTTTATAAAGTCAAGATCAAAGCGCCGCTGGAAATCTAAAGCTGCTGCGGCCAGCGATTCGGCTGTTTGGTCGTCGCCCGGCCAGTGTCTCCAGAAAGCCACAGCCATACGGTCTACCTGCTTGCCGCGAAGTGTGGCCTGTACCCGTTCCTTCTTGGACATAGTATCCATAAGCACTGCTCCTGTAGAATACTTTCAATAAATTTATCTATCGTAGTATATATTTAATAATGTAATAGTCGGCGGGAGAAAATTCAAACCGTGTTTACGGATTAAGGGACTCAGCATAATAGGCCACCGCCAGTACCCCCGTTCCGGTAGCATAGGCCATTACAGGTGAGAAGTCCGTTGTCCAGATCTCAACGCAGTCAAATTCGGCACTGATACGCTCCTTCAATTTTTCTCCTGCTTCGGGCACACTGGCATGAGCTATAGCTACATGTATGGGATTACCCCGGGTGCGGGAGCGTATTTGCCTTATTACGCGTGATATACCGCTTTCCTGGTCCCTGGTGACGCCCATAATACGTACCGAGCCGTCCGAGATGGTGAAAACAGGATGGATATTCAACATCGAGCCGAATCTGGCTGCTACCCTGGGTATCCTGCCCGTACGGTACACATTTTTAATGGTCTCTAGTATACCGATCAGACGCACATTATCCCTCACTGATTCGGCCGTTTTCAGTACTTCGTCAAGGTCTTTACCCTGATCGGCGGACTTACAGGCTGCGGTGACTACCAGACCCTCCGCAGCGGTGGCGTTTTGTGAATCAAGCACCTTGATGGGAATTCCAGGATTTTCTTCCCCGGCCTGTTTTGCTGCCAGTACGGCAGTGTTATGCACACCGCTCAAACGGGATGAAAGGGTGATGCAAAGAATGCTATGTGCATGAGCCGAGGCCTTTCTGAAAACAGAGAGGTATTCCCCGATAGGCGCGGGGGAGGTGAGAAACTGGTCCGGTTTTTCCTCAAGCATCCTGTAGGCTTCTTCCGTGCTGAGGTCTATTCCATCCCGGTATATATTACCATTGAAGTTGATAATAATAGGCAATATCTTTATCCCGAACCTTTGAATGGTCCGGTCAGGGAGGCTGGCTATACTATCGGTGATTATGGCGACTTTATTAATGAAATCCTCTCACAATCAGGTACCGGTGAAGAGCATGAAGTCATTCAGCGGGATACCTATTCAAGCTCAGGGTGAAAACCGATGAAAAGGCAGCGGGGGCCGGAGGCATACCCCATGATCGGGCTGTATTCGGTTATCGCCATACTCAGGCAATCGAACTCTTTATTAAGTATGGCGATGAATTCATCGGCGATTTCGGGAGAATCGGAATGCGATACCATGAAATGGAGTTTATCGGTAGCCGCCTCTTTTTTGATCAGCTCGATTAGCTTGTTGTAACCGTCCTGCCGTTTTCTGACCTTATCCACTACTTCCATTGATCCATCCAGGTTTACCCTGTTGATAGGTTTGATCTGAAGCAGATTGGCAATCATGGCCGCGGTCTTGGAGTAGCGACCGGTCCGGTACACGTATTTGAGGGTGTCAAGCATCATCAGGCCGCCGATTTTGGGCCTGGTCCGTTCCACATAATCGACAACCTGATCAATGGTCAAGCCCTTTTTAGCCGCTTTGGCGGCGGCTATAGCCAGCATTCCCTGGGGATTGGCCACTGTTTTGGCGTCGAGAACCCGCATGTTCACTTCAGGATGTTCTTTTTTTAGCAGGTCCGCCGCTATAAGCGCGATCTTATTGGCAGCGCTCAGCTTGACCGGTATGGTTAGAAAAACAAATTCACGTTCAGGGTGTTTTTTACATATTTCACGGTAGAGCTCAAGGAGATAGCTGGGATTAAGGGTAGCGGTGCCAAATTTATCCGGGTTTTTCTGAAGGAATTTGTATGCATCCCGGGGTGTGATTCCCACTCCATCGGGATATGATTTGCCTTCAAACACGATATTGGCAGCGGGGACGACTTCGATACCATATCGCCCGGCCAACTCGCTTGATAGTCCGGATACGGTGTCTGTCATGATCAGTACATCTGCCATTTCACAACCTCCGTCAGGCGTAATTCCCTCAAGTCCAGCGCAAATTACTCAATTGAAATAATATAGTGATAGAGAGGCTGGCCCCCGCAGGCTACATCGATATTAAGCTTATCATTGATCTGGTACATCATATCCCTGATTTCCCGGGCTGCCGGTAATTCAATATCGGCACCATAGTAGATTGAAACCGTTTCGGCTTCAGCCAGGCCAATCCGGTCCAGTATACCGGATATCAAGTTTTTAATGTCATCATCAACCGCTAAAATTTTTCCGTCCAGAAGCGCAAGGGCCTGACCCGATTGAATAGAAAAACCATTTATTTTGGTTGCCCGGATAGCCCTGGTTATCTCCAGGGTTTTCACCATGGACCTGGATTCCTGCATCGCCTCCAGATTGGACTTGAGGTCCGCGTCCGGGTCGTATGAAAGCATGGCGGCTATGCCCTGGGGAATGGTGACGGCAGGAACGACGCCGACCTCTTTAGAGGTCAATTCAGAGACCTGCTGGGCTACCAGAAGGAGGTTTTTGTCGTCGGGTAAAATAATCACCTTATCGGAGGCTACCGATTCGACTGCCTCCAGTACCTGCTTGGTGCTGGGATTCATAGTCGGTCCCCCCGGCACAATAGCTGCTACACCCAGGTTATTAAAGGCCTGGATAATTCCTTCGCCGGTGGCAATTGCCACTACCGATACTTCACGTACCGGTATTTTGCGGCTTTCTATCAGTTTTCTGAGGTCCATATTTTGCTCGTCCATATTACGGATGCTTACCGCTGAGATGGTCCCCAGGGAGAGAGCGTAATGGATGACGGGACTGGGATCCTGACAGTGTATATGTATTTTAACGACGGACTGATTGCCGGTGACGATAAGCGATTGACCCATGTCCCGGATATGATTGCGAATGGCATCCTGATAAAGATCGTGCCCCTTCAAAAGGAACTCAGTACAGTAACCGAAGGGTATTTCTTCTTCTGGGCCTTCTTCACTTTTGATTTCTACAGCATTCCCATCTTCCAGGACTGCTTCAATTATCCTGGACTTTCCGGTCTGCAAGCGGATTGTCTGATCGGTGAGGTACATTAAAGCACCTTCCAGAAGAATGTAAAGTCCCTGTCCCCCCGAATCCACCACTCCGGCTTCTTTAAGTACGGGCAGCAGATTGGGTGTATTGGCTACCGCTGTGGCAGCGGTCTCAACCGCTATTTCCATTACCCGGGTAACAGTAGCTTCGGACTGCTCCGCGAATTTACTGGTGGCAGCGGCTACCTCCTTGATAACCGTCAGGATAGTACCTTCTACCGGATTTTCAATACCCTCATAGGCCGTCCGGGCAGCACAGTTAAAGGCTTCGGCCAGGTCGGCCCCGCATAAAATCTGTTTTTCCGCCAGACTGCCGGCAATCCCCCTCCAGATCTGGCACAGAATAACACCACTGTTTCCCCTGGCTCCCATGAGGGCGCCGTAGGCCATACTCTGTGAAATTGCAGAAACAGTGGCACTATGCAAGTGATCGGAGGAAGCGATCTCTTCCAGACTGGACCGCATAGTCAGCAGCATATTTGTGCCCGTGTCTCCATCCGGGACAGGAAAGACATTCAAAATGTTAACATCGGACTCGCTTTTGGCAAACCAGTCCACAGCGAAGGTGAACATTTCCCTGAAGGTACGGCCATCTATATACTGATGATTTTGCCTTTCTTGATTCATGTTTCGATCCATAATTCTGACCATCGGACGAACATCTCCATTTTGATTATATTCCTCAGGCAAGGCCTCCGTCGATACTGATCACCTGCCCTGTAATATAACCGGCCCTATCCGATACCAGGAAGGCTACAAGGTCAGCCACCTCCTGAGGATTGCCCGTACGCTTGAGAGATGTACGTGCGATAACCTGATCCTTGACTTCACGGGGAAGGTCTGAAGTCATTCTGGTGGCTATTATTCCCGGTGCTACAGCATTGACCGTAATATTACGGGAGCCAACCTCGGAAGCCAGGCTGCGTGTAAAAGCTATCAGCCCGCCTTTTGAAGCAGAGTAGTTAATCCTGCCCATATTCGCGATGATACCCGCAACCGAGGCAATATTGACGATTCTTCCCTGTCCGAGACCCAGCATTGAGCGCAATACGTACCTGGTGCACAGAAAGGCGCTTTTCAAATTGGTGTTCATAACGGAGTCCCACTGTTCTTCGGACATACGCAGGACAAGCGCATCACGAGTTATTCCGGCATTATTCACCAGAATATCTATTTTTCCCCATTTTTGAATAATGCCCGCTACGGCATTTTTTACCTGATCGTTGTCCGTAACGTCTCCCGGCGAGTACAGGGCCTCCGCACCCCTGGCTTTGATTTCGTTTACCACATCAACGGCATCAGTAACGCCATCCAGGTCGTTTACCGCTACCCTGGCTCCCATTTCAGCCAGCTTGAGAGCGACAGCCCTGCCTATTCCGTGTCCCGCTCCTGTTACCATGGCAGTCCTGTTTTGCAGTTCAGAGTTCATTTAACGGTTTCCTCTGGGATAATCAATTAACAACTATATACCTAGAATGTCTATGTACTATGCCCTTAAAATATACCATTGCACGATTATTGTCAATAGCATGTTTTCTACAATTCGTTCCGGTCTGCTATTTCACGGCCTTGACAAGGTGCGCTTTTCATGTAAAAATACCTAGATATTCTAGGTATATGCAAGGCCGTATTTCAAGCTGCCAGGTCTATCTTGAAAAAGGGTACGGAAAGCGGTTTTTGTGCTAATGTACTCCTGTCATCGCAGGAGGGTTTTTTGCGTTCCAGCCTGCATCGAAAAGTACTGATTCCGGTCCGGATGGATAGTGAATTGGCCAACGCGTGTTATGCCTGTATTAGTGATCTAAACAAGGAACGGTATGAAATGAGACTGAAAAAGCGGGTTGCCGTTGTGACGGGAGCGAGAAGAGGCCTGGGACGCGCTATAGCGCTGGGGCTTGCCAGGGAAGGGGCCGACTGTGCGATATGCGATGTTGATGCGGATGACTGCGCCGAAGTTAAGCGTGAAATCGAGGCGGCAGGGGGAAAGGGGCTGGCTTTTTGCTGCGATGTAACCAAAAGGGAAGAGGTAGATTCCATGATTCGAAAGACGGTGGAAGTCTTCGGGAAACTGGATATCCTGGTAAATAACGCAGCCAGGGCCGATTTCAAGCCGTTTATGCGTTTGAAGGATGATGACTGGGATGCCGTCATGGATGCCAACCTTAAGGGCCAGTTTATTTGCGCCCAGGCGGCAGCCAGGGCCATGATCAAGAACAGGTGGGGAAGAATCATCAATATCGCCTCCATTTCTTCGGGATTCGGCAATGCTTTTCCCCTGATGTCCCATTATACCGCTTCAAAAGGCGGGGTAATCGGTCTGACCAGGGCATTGGCGCTGGAACTGGCGCCCTATGATATAAATGTAAATGCGGTATGTCCCGGGGCTATCGATACGGGTCTGATACCCAAGGAAATGACACAAAGGATGGTTGCCAGGATACCCAAAGGCAGGCTGGGACGTCCGGAAGAAGTAGCCAACCTGGTAGTATTTTTGGCCTCCCAGGAGTCCGAGTACATGACGGGATCAGCCCTGGTTATAGACGGAGGGTGGCTGTCAGGCTGAGGTGCTTGAACAGGCTATTCGCTATTCGATACCGGATAGACCGGGGATCATGACAACAGGGAATGAATAGACAGTTCTCACCCGGTCCCGGTTGAGGCCGGGACAAAGCGCCAAAGATAAATGAGACTTAAAGACAGGCAGTAACCTGATCAAGGAGATTCAGTATGCTAAATTCCATTGAGCGAAAAAGTAAAATCAATTCACTGGTGAGGTCCTGCCGTGTAATTGAAAAGCTGAACAAAAACCGGCCTGACGTCAGCCAGAGCGAATTACTGAATTACCGCATGATGACATCCTATTTTACCCGGGTCATGAACGCCAAAGAAGAGGGAAAGCCGCTGGCGCTGCATACCGTTTTTTTGCCGGCGGAAATCCTTTATGCGATGGATATTGTGCCCATGCACGCCGAGACCACAAGCTGGATGACGGCTATTTTTACGGAGGGTTGTGCCGATGTGCTGGCCGAATCAGCCAGGCTCGGGCTGGCCAGCGAGATCTGTTCCGCGCACCGCGGTCTGGCCGGAGCCTACGGGCTGAAGGCATTACCAAGGCCGGACGTGGTCCTGTGGTCCAGCCTGATGTGCGACAACACGGCCAAAAGCGGTGAACTGCTGATGGAAATGAACCATTGTCCCGGTTTTTTCCTGGACGATCCCTTTGAACCGACGCAAAATGAAATGAGCTACCTGGTAAATGAACTGAAGGATATGATCGCTTTCCTGGAGAAGCAGACCGGCCACAGGATGGACTGGGACAAACTATCCGGCATCGTGGCAACGATGGACCGGCAAATCAGTCTGACCAGGGAAATCAACGAACTGCGTAAATCGGTACCCAGTCCCTTTCCTCCCCAGCGCTTTTTCGATCTGCTGATGAACCACTATCTTTTTCCGGGACAGCCGGAGGCCGTTGAGTTCCTGGAAACGCTTAAGGCCGAGATGACTTTAAAGGCAGCAGAGGGCAAGGGGGTATGTGAAAGGGAGCGTTTCAGGCTGATGACTCTGCTTGTTCCGCCGATGTTCGCGCTGGGATTTCTGGGATCATTGCCCGGCCAGTACGGCGCGGTAAGCGTGGTGGAACCTCTTTTCAGCCTCTGGAACGAAGCACGGCTGGACCCGCAAAAACCGCTGGAGAGCGTTGCCCGGAAGATATTCATGTTCCCGGAAATGTGTATGTACGGGCATATGGACGACCGTGTGGTCAAGGCTACGGCATCCGTTGCCAGCGAATATAAAGTGGATGGGGCCATATGTTACGCTCATCTTGGATGCAGGCAGGGGAACGGCGTAATAAAGGTATTTAAAGAGGTTTTGAATAAAATCGATGTACCCATGCTGACTGTTGACTGTGATATTCTTGATCCCACCGTCGCCTCGGTAGAAGATATGAGATCACGCCTGGAGCAGTTTTTC
The DNA here is from genome assembly GCA_016926695.1 of Dehalococcoidales bacterium. Next base: position 38,034 of record JAFGOB010000170.1, read on the forward strand.
GAGCTGCTGGAAGACCGCTGACGGGTACCTTCCTGCAAGGCCCAGCATTGACTTTAGTTTAGTAAAAACACTAAACTAAAGATGAGGGGAGAGATATGCCATTATACGAGTATCTTTGCAAGGAATGTAAGAAAAAATTCGAGCTGATACGGCCGTTCAGCAAGGCTAATGAAGAGGTTAATTGTCCGCAATGCCAGAAGAAGGCCGAGCGGATAATATCCACCTGCTATTGCATGACGATCGGCGAATCCGGCACTCCGCAGCAAATAGGTGGGAGCACCTCATGTTCGTCATGCAGTTCAGGGAACTGCGCAAGCTGTAAAAACTAACAGGTAAGTAAAATGCCTGCCGGAAATGGTCCAGGAAGAACGGGGATAGCCTATCTGCCTTTGCACGGAGGCAAAGCACCACCCTGGCTGTTCCAGCGCATGGTAAAGCTTTCGCGGCAGATTACAATTGCCATTGTCGAAGAATACGGCCCCTGTGAAATGCTGAAAAGGCTTTCGCATCCTTTCTGGTTTCAGGCCTTTGGTTGTGTTCTTGGATTTGATTGGCACAGCAGCGGAGTTACCACGACCCTTTGTGGTGCTTTGAAAGAAGGAATCAGGGGACTGGAAAAAGACCTGGGTTTTTTTATCGCCGGCGGTAAAGGCCGTACATCACGCCAGACACCGTTAGAGATAGAAAGCTGGGGAGACAAGCTTTCCCTGGACCCTGTACCCCTGGTCTATGCCAGCCGGATGGCTGCCAAGGTTGATACCTCCGCTCTACAGGACGGATACCAGTTATACCATCACTGCCTCATGTTTACTTCCGGAGGGGCCTGGGCCGTGGTACAGCAGGGAATGAATGAAGAAAACCATTATGCCCGCAGATACCACTGGCTGGGTGAGTCCGTAACCGATTTCGTAAATGAACCCCATGCGGCCATATTATCGGAAAGCAGGGGAAATACACTCAACCTGGTAGCCGCTGAGAGCGGGACGGCCAGAGGCACCATTACAGAAATAGCTACCGGTCAGAAACCGGAGTCTTTGCTGGACCAGCTCAAGAGCCTGACAACCCTGGAATTACCGGCCAGACACCGCATAAAGGTCAATGATCTTCATCCTGACAGTATAGCCAAAATCCTCCTGAGTACATATGAAAAGCAACCTTGTAATTTTGAGCAATTGTTAGGGTTGCAGGGGGTAGGCCCGAAGACGATTCGCGCTTTAAGCCTCATCTCCGAGATAATTTACGGTGTAGCGCCGAGCTACCGGGATCCCGTACGATATACCTTTGCCCATGGTGGAAAGGACGGGATACCCTTCCCCGTGGACCGTTCCACCTACGATCAATCTATTGAAATACTTACCAGGGCTATTAACCGAGCATCTATTTCCCTGTCGGAGAAGAAAGAGGTCTTTCACCGTTTGACCCGCATTACCAGGCAGCCAGGATGATATCCCTGTCCTTCTTCGGGATACGGCTAACGCAGGTTGCCGCAGAATCTCAGATTTAAGAGACTCTCACGTCGGGCTACGCCCTCCTCAGAGTGGACAAAATATGGCATTTTTTCGACAATCTCAAAAAAGCGATATTGGTCCTGTTTTTAGGGATTCAGAGACCGTTTATCAGGGGGCTTTAGTACATCAGGGCGACTTTTTCAAATAAACAAGCGCGGAAAAACCCAGGATCAAGGTAATTACAATCATGAAGGCTGTACAGATTATAGCAGCGTCAAACCAGAATGGTCCCGGAAAAAGAAGCAGCATATAACCACTGGCTGACCAGTATGGATTGGTAAAGATCAGGTGATGCAAGCGGATAAAAAGGTCGTTAAAATCAATAATAAAGGCCATACTGACGATAATGGTCAGAATGAGGGTCAACCCGGTACCCAGAAAGACGTTTCTGCATAACAGCTTCCTGTATATTCCTCCCCGGTAAAATATGCCGGGGATAACGCAGGCCATAAAGAGGCAGAAAGCAACCAGCATTACGGTGTAGTCCATACGGATCAAGTTTTTGACATCCCTGAAATGGATTTGTTCTTCGGGCGTGAATAATTCAAAGGACTGTTCATCCCGTACGACGACAATCCGCCAGTACTCGTCTGAAGAGTTGATGTAGCGTACCCAGTCCAGGGAAATCCGGCTTAGTTCCTCATTTGATAATTGGGTGGTCCGGCTGACATCGAACTTGTTAAAGCCATATTCCAGTATCCACGAGCTATTAAAGCCCCATACCAGACTGCCCGACAGCAATAATACCGGTATGCAAACAACGAAAAGGCCGCTTATAATCGTCCTGACAGCTTTCAAACAGATATCTCCAGTAAAAATTCTACCTATTATCAATTTGAATGCAAAACATGCGCATTAGTCAAATTTTAAGCGGGAAAATATAAGCATCTATTAACAAATTTAAGGACTTTTTAAACACCACGATTGTCGATATGCGAAAATTGTTACTTTTTTGTTACCTTATTTAACCGTTTCTTAATATTTACTTGATAATTGTCACCTATATTTAACTAATGTGCAATATAATACCTTAATGTGATATATGTCACAAATCAGGTTTGGATAAACCGTCAACTAGAATAAATGTTCCTCGATAGGGTAACTCGCATAAGTATTTGACAAACGTATTATGTAGATATAACATTTATATTCGTGTCGATTAAAGTTGAATGTAAAAAAGGAATATCAGGCGGCGGGTGAATAAAAATAATTGCGCGAACATGGGGAATTTTTATTATACATCCGGGATAATCTCCTGGAAACATGTTATATATCGAGGCGGAAAGGCCGAGGAAACATGTCTCCAGGAGTAATTTTGTAAGCTAATCCGGCATATCCGATGAAGATCAGAATTTATTTGGAATTAAAGGTTAGTGGAAGAATAAAGATCAAGTACAAATTATGGAGGATAATCAAGAAAAAAGAAATGTTAACTCACAAACAATGTCCCAAGTGCAAAGGCAATATCTACTTAAGCGCCGACTATTATGGAAGATACGAGCAGTGTTTGCAGTGCGGTTATACCTGTGACCTGGATACGCTCGAAGACCATAAAAAGAAAGCGGTAACACTGAAAGAAAAATCTATCCCGGCTTAAAAACTACGGATTAGAAATTAAGATTATTTTTTCGGAGCAAGCAGATCAGTGATTCCTCGGACTGTCGATATCGATTAACCGTGAAAACAGCAGATTGCTGTTTCCGCTGTGGACTGTGCTGTAAAAAATATCAGCCGTTACTGAGCCCGGAGGAAGCCGGGTTCATTGCCGGTAAGCTGGGTATCAGCCGACAGTATTTTAATGAACTATACTCGGATCCCCGCTGGCCTTTCGATAACAGCCTCTTGATACGTCATAATAATGGCGCATGCCCTTTTTTACAGGAAAACAGCGCCGGGAATGAATACAATTGCCTTATTCACGACTTTAAACCTTCATGCTGCCGCGAATGGGAATCAAGGATAGACCGCAACGAATGCAAAGAAGGTTTAAAGTCCGTATGGGGACTTGAAGTCGACGACTGCGGACGGGTTACAGGACGGATAGAGCGGCTGAAGGAGTTTGTTGAATTCCTCAGGTCCATAGATGTGCCCGGCAGCGAAATTTCCAGGATTCAGGTTTAGTCTCCCTGTTTTCACTTTCCTCTGTACCATGAGATTTCTACGACTGTAAGGGATGAAAGGGAATTCCAGCCTCTGAACGGGTGTCCTTTTTCTTTTTCTTAATCTCCTGGCCTGGCGCTTTTTAACAACCCATTCTGTCATCCGGCAATTATACCTCCCGGTACTATCTCTCCTAACTTATGTTAAAGAAATACGTTATTATTTGTATGGATGGAAAGGCATATACCACAGTCCGAATGGCGCCGCAGAAGCCGAAGGCAAGTGTACCGGCCGTATATGCCGCCAATACAGAATATATTATATAAGTGAGGCCTAAAATGTTCCGGGGAAAAATCGTGTTACCTTTTATCATGATACTGGCGCTTGTCGCGATGGTTCTCCCTTCATGCGCATGTGAAGATACTCCGACCTCCTTTACGGCCGTAGTACCGGCTGTTTTTCAGACCGGGGTGAAACAGGACATATCTATGGCCCTCTTCACAGGTGAATCGGAGGCTTCGGGCAATGTGATTGTCAGCCTGATTGACGGAGGAAAAGCGGTATCAGAGTCCCGCTCTCATATCAAGGGCAACGGCATTATTGAGTTGCAGGTACCGGAACTGGCTGAGGGTGAGTATACCCTGCAAGTGAAAGGTGAAAATTTCCAGGAAGAGGCCACGATAGAGGTCCGCGACGACCACCTGGTTTTCCTGGAAACGGATAAACCGATTTACAAACCGGGTCAAAGTATAAAGTTGAGGGCGGTGACACTGGATACGGCGCTAATGCCTGTCAGTCAGGAAATATCGGTTGAAGTCCAGGATGCCAAAGGGATAAAAATATTCCGGGACGTAATTACCAGTGATGAATATGGTATGGCTGAGACCGAACTGCCAATTTCATCCGAACCCAACCTGGGAACATGGAAGATCAGGGCCGCAACCGACAAAAGCGATACCCAGATTGATGTGAAGGTTGAAGAGTACGTATTACCTAAATACGAGGTTAAAGTCGATCTTCCCAGAGAGTGGTACCTGGTAGATGAACCGATCAAAGGAAAAGTAAGCGCTACATATAGCTTCGGCAAACCGGTTAAGGGCAATCTCGAGATAATCGCAATAAAATACGTGGGTACCTGGCAGGAATATGCCAGGCTGAATCTCGATATAGATGGTGAATGCGATTTTACACTGCCTGCGGCGGAATACGTTGCAGGTGTACCGGCTGCACAGGGCAACGGGAATATCAGGTTGGAGTTCGCCGTTACGGAGATCTCAACCGGTTACCGGGAGAAGACAGACAGCCTGCTGAATATATCTCAGTCTTCGACCAATCTAACCATTATCCCCGAGGGATCCATATTCAAGCCAGGTCTTCCCTACAGTTTCCTGGTTATCGCAGAAACGCCCGACAATAAACTTACGGACGCGGAAATAAAGACGCATATTACGTACTGGGATAAGGACTTCGGCGAAGCCGGAAGCCTTGATCTACAGGGACAGACGGAGAAAGGCAAAATACTGGTGGAAATCAGTCCTCCACCTGACAGCGTAGCCATGACTGTTGATTGTTCCACGCAGGATTCATCCGCTTCCAAAACCATTGAGGCGGCCTACTCTCCGACCGGGAATTTTATACACCTGGAACAGACTACAGAGGGAGTAATCAATACGGGCGAAGACATCAAATTTTACGTATTTTCAACCGGTGAGACAAGAAACTTCTACTATGAAGTGATCTCCGGTGGCAGACTGGTCTTTTCAGACTATACTCAGGGGAATGAAATAACACTGAAAACTACACCGGCAATGGCCCCTTCCGGACGGCTTCTGGTCTACCAGGTACTGCCTAATTCCGAAGTGGCAGCGGACTATCTGCCCTTTGATGTTACAGCAGAGTATCCCCAGCAGGTCACTATTGAGACATCAACGGAGGAGGCCGGACCCGGTGAAAGCATTGAAATAAACCTTCAGACAGAAGGGAAGGCGCAAGTAGGGCTGGCGGCGGTCGATAAATCGGTGTTTATCCTGGCCGAAAACCGCGTCAATTTGCAGCAGGTTTTCGATAAGCTTGAAAAGTTGTACATGGAGCCCCGGGTGGAGTTACACGAGGTCTCTATCTACCAGGGCATCCAAAATGATGGAGCGAGGGAAGTATTCAAGAATGCGGGAGTGATAGTGCTCAGCAACAATAACGTCCCGGAAGGGAAAAAATATGAATCGCCGATGAACGGTATGCTACAGGGGGGACGCGGTATACTGGAAAATGACGGAGGGGCCATACCTCCCATGGCCGTGGCAATGGCTTCCGCTGAAGTAAAATCACAGGTGCACGATCAGTCAACGGGACTGGCCGAAGTGCAACGCATCCGCCAGTTCTTCCCCGAGACCTGGATCTGGAGCAAGATTGAAACCGATGATAACGGCAGGGCATCCATCGAAGTAGAAGTACCGGATACCATCACTACCTGGATAATGAGGGCCGTAGCGGTCTCCAAATCCAACGGGCTGGGGATCACCGAAGGACAGCTCAGGGTCTTTCAACCCTTCTTCCTTTCTATCGACCTGCCGTACTCAGTTATCCGGGGAGAGGAGTTCCCTGTCAACGTGGCGGTCTATAACTACCTGGACCAGCCGCAAGAGGTACTGATAGAACTGGAAAAGGCGGACTGGTTCGATATACTGGACGAAAATCAAAAAACAATTGAAATCCAGGCCAATGATATCGGCAGCGCCTCATTCCGAATCAGGCCCCTGAAGCTGGGAAATGCCAATGAAGTGAAAGTCACCGCCCGCAGCGGACAGGCAGCGGATGCTGTAGTCAAGAGTCTTATCGTGGAAGCGGAAGGCGTAGTCAGGGAAATAACAGACAACCTCACCCTGACAGGCGGCGAAGAAGCTGCTTTCTCTACTGATATTCCGGCTTCGGCTGTAGAGGGTTCCGCCAGGGCCTACTTAACCCTTACATCCAGCTTTCTGGCACAGACCATAGACGGTCTGGAATCACTGATCCAGATGCCGTTCGGATGCGGCGAGCAGAACATGATCATCTTTGCTCCGGACGTGTATATCACCCGGTATCTGCAATCCAGCGGACAGATAAAACCTGAGATTATGGCCAAGGCCGAGAAGCTGATGCTTACGGGATACCAGCGTCAACTGACTTACCGGCGGACTGACGGCAGTTTCTCCGCATTCGGCCAGGATGATAAAGAAGGAAGTCTCTGGCTGACGGCTTTTGTGCTGAAGTGTTTTTCTGAGGCTAAAGACCTGATTTACATTGACGACCAGGTACTTGGAAGCGCCAGCGAATGGATACTGAATCATCAGAATCCGGATGGTTCTTTTGATCAGGTGGGTTTTATACATCACAAGGAAATTTTCGGAGGGCTGAGCGGTAAAGAGGCTCTGACGGCCTACGCGGCGATAGCCCTGTTACAGTACGGTGACGAGAGCGGATCAGCCGGGGCTATTAAATACCTTGAAAACAGGCTTGACAGCATTGAAGATGCCTATACCATGACGCTGACGGCATGTGCCCTGGAAATGGCCGGCAGCGGCAGCCGGGATGCAGCATACCAAAAGCTGATGAGCTTTGCCAGAGAAGATGAGAACGGTCTCTACTGGGGAGATGATGTCATGGTGGAGGATGGTTTTGAAGGTGCTGTGCCAAAGATAACAGACCGGCAGATTGTCCGGACGTCGTCGATTGAGGCTACGGCTTATGCCGTATTGGCTCTGACCCGGCACGGTGATACATTCAATGCCTCTGCTGGAGCAAAATGGCTGGTCTCAAAACGTAATGCTTACGGAGGATTCGGTTCTACCCAGGATACAGTCATGTCCCTTCAAGCACTGGTTGAATATACCGGCAGCTCAAAAGAGGATGTGAACCTGGATATCCTGGTCGAATGGGGTGAAAAAGTACAACAAATACATATTTCTTCACAGAATTATGATGTTCTCCAGATAATCGAAATACCGGTCGATGGGGAAGTCAAGGTCAGTGCCATGGGAAGCGGAGAAGCAATCGGGCAGATCGTACGCAGGTTTAATTTGCCTGAAGTTGACAGGGAAATAACTGAAATACTGAAGATAAGTGTAGACTATGATGCCGATGAGGTAGCCGTCAATGATGAGGTCAAGGTGTCGGTAGACCTTTCCTACAATCCGCCTGAAAAAACAGGAACAGGTATGCTGGTGGTAGATATTTCAGTTCCTACGGGCTTTGCCGCTGTAAAGGACTCTGTCGAAAGAGTGGTGGAGGAACGCGAGCAATTCAAACGTTATGAAATATCGGGCCGCAAGGTTATCTTTTATCTTGAAGATATGCTGCCCGGCGAGAGAGTGGAGTTTGAATTCAGGGTAAAAGCGCTTTACCCGGTAAAAGCCAGGGGAGTAACAAGCCAGGCCTATTCCTATTACCAGCCGGAGCTTGCGGCTGAATCATTGAGCGGGGACATCACAGTATTGGAATAATAGTCCGGACTATATCATCCGTGAAGTTGCATTAACCGGGGAAGCCAGCAGGTGATCCTTGATCACGCATCAAAGTACCCCTAACGAGCCTGGGATTGTACACCGTTCCGGTGAAAAAACTCAGGCTCTATCAGTTTTGTTTAGTAATGGACCAAGGTGATTATCATGTTGTGCAATTACCCCAGATAATGTATACTTAAGTTACCGATGACGATTGAAACAGACCAGCTAAAAAACATCGCCTATTTTACTGGCCTTGAGGTTGCGGAGCTTGAAGAAATCAAGCCCTATATATCAGAAAAGTCAGTAGCAAAGGGAGAGTTGTTTTTATTTGAAGGCGAATGGTCTGACTATCTTTACTTTCTGATAGGGGGACTGGTGAAGGTATACAAGACCTCCCAGGCCGGCAAAGAGCAAATACTGCACATCGCTCCTCCCGGCGAGTCTCTCAACGATGTCTCTACATTCGATGGCGGCACAAACCAGGCCAGCATGGTGGCTATGACCCCTGTGCAGCTCTATGCCGTTCACAAAAACGACCTTAAGACAATCCTGGAAAGCCATCCGAGGATATATATTAATATATTAAAGGCCCTGGCGTACCGGATACGCAGGGACTCCAACCTTGTAGAAGAGCTTTCTTCGACACAGGTCATGGGCAGACTGGCAAAGCTTCTAACCGGAAAATACGCGGGAGAGGAGGCTACGGTAGGTCTATGGCTGACCCAGCAAGATATGGCCAGTATGATCGGTACATGCAGGGAGGTGGTAAACCGGTCATTAAAAATCATGGAAGAGAAAGGCGCGATCAGGTTGGGGCGGCACAGGATAGTGGTGTTAAACAAGGAAATACTGGCAGACATGGCCAAGGCGACTATTGATACAACTCCCAAATACCTCACGACTAACTGAAGGCTGGCGAACTGTAAAAATACTCCTTGTGATTACGGTTAGGAAAGGAACTACAACGGAAACATCATTTATGTCAAGCCATCAGGGCTAAGTAACAGAGGCATCGAAAGGACAACTCTCTCGCCCCCGGATAGGGATGAGAGAGTTTTTTGTCGGGAATATAAAGCAGTATGAAACCCGCAGGGGGAACCGACGTGAAAAACAGAGGATACATATTCAACCGGGAATGCCTGGCATATACGGTTGTTATCAAGTCAGGTTGAGACATGTACCTCGAAAGAGGGCCAATGAGCATTGCTGTGGGTGAATCAAAGAAAAAAGGAGATTGGAAATGGGTCTACCGAGTTTGCCATTGAAAGACAGGGTAGCTATTGTGACAGGTGCTGGAGGCGTAAATGGAATAGGAAGAGCTATTGCTTTAACTCTGGCTGACGCCGGGGCTGATGTCGCAGTCTGTGACGTAGTTGTCAAAGAGAAGAACTGGGACCTGGAAGGAACTGCTGAGGCAATCCGCAAGCTGGGACGGCGTTCCCTGGCTGTCAAGGTAGATGTTACTGAAGAGGGCGAAGTGGTCGCTTTTATCGACAAGATCAAGCAGGAGTTCGGTAAAATTGACATTATGGTCAACTCCGTCGGAGCTGCCGCTCACTCGACGCTGGATGAGCTGACCCTTGAACTGTGGGAAAAGGGCATAAACGTTAACCTCAATAGCGCCTATATCTGCTGTCGTGCCGTGAGTAAGGTCATGAGAGCACAAAAGAAAGGCGTCATCGTCAATATGTCTTCCCTGTCGGGTCTTGACGCGGCCGGGGCCTCTATTTATGGGATCGCTAAACAGGGCGTCTGTACGCTAACGAAGTGGCTGGCCTGGGAGTTGGCCCCGGATAAAATCAGGGTTAATGCCATAGCCCCCGCCGGGGTACACTCGGATTTTCCCGCTCATAATATAGGCTTCTCTTTTGCCAAGGCCCGGCGGCAGACTGGCGATACATCGCAGTGGGGAGTGACCGAGCCCAGCGATATCGCAAATGTCGCCCTCTTCCTGGTCTCGGATGCCTCCAGCCGAATCACGGGACAGAGCATAATTGTGGATGGAGGTTACTCGCTGGCGCTGACCTGGACCTAGAGAATTTGTCTATTGTCTCTCCGTTTGTACGTTCCCATTTCCAGACTTACGGCAGCCGGAAACAAGAATTTTATCTTTAAGTTATTCTACTTGTATCAAAAAAATATGTGGGGTAAGCCTAGTTTTTCCAGAAAGGGGGTATGCCGCTAACCGGACTTTTTACTTCCGGGCTAAGAGGTTCGCAGTGCGTATTGTGCTATAATTAGTATAGTATGAGTTATTCTACACAAGGAAAGGGTAATCGTGAAAACAAAAGCTTCTTTTTTTACCGTTATCACTCTCTGTCTAGTACTTTTCACATTATCCGGGTGTACCCTGCCCGAATATCCCACGCAAACTCCAACACCAAGTCCGATTTCAATTTTAAGTCCGTCCCCCATACCAACTCAAAGCCCGGCAGCAGCACCGTCATCTCCTGTTGAGACTTATGCGCCGCAAACCGAAGGGACTGCCGCCCCCACATCCACACCTTTTGAAACTCAGACTCCAATTGCAACTTATACTCCAAACCCGATAGAAGGGGATTTTTCTAAGGAGCCTGTTTTTTCCAGTACGGAACAGGAACATCTAGCGGACTATATTTCGGTAATATCCAAAGTCAGGCCTTCAGTGGTTGTGATCCATACAGAGGTCCCGGCCTTCGATCTTTTTACCGGTACTACCACGCAAAAAGGGGCCGGCTCCGGCTGGGTCTATGATTCAGGCGGTCTTATAGTAACCAATTATCATGTTATAGAGGGGGCAAACAGCATTACCATCACGCTTGATGACGGAAGGCAGTTTGTTGCCGATACTGTAAGAACAGACAGTGTTACCGATCTGGCTATACTGAAGATAGACGCTCCCGGACTGACTGCACTGGAGCTGGAAGATTCATCAAAGCTTAAAGTAGGTGAGCTGGTAGTGGCTATCGGAAATTCGCTGGACGAAGGTATCAGCGCTACGAACGGGATCATCAGCGCCACGGGAATTTCAATTACTACCGAGACAGGCGAAATTCTATACGACCTTATTAAGACCAACGCAGCAATTAACCCGGGGAACAGCGGCGGTCCACTGGTCAACATGGCGGGGAAGGTCATCGGTATTACAGGAGCTAAAGTCGCGCAGATAGGTGTTGAAGGCTCGGGCTATGCTATAAGCACTGCTGTGGCCCTACCCATTATCAATGAACTGATCACCAATGGTTTTGTTTCCAGGCCCTGGCTGGGAGTATCCCTGTATACTGTCGATATGGCCGCTATACAGGCCTTGGACTTAAGCGTGGATAGCGGAGTACTGATCAGACAGGTGGTAAGGGGCAGTCCCGCCGATAAAGCCGGGATCAAACGCTATGATGTTATTACCAGCTTTGAAGGGGAGCAGGTAGAAACAAAAGAAGACCTGGTGAAGGTACTGCGCAGTCAACGTGTCGGACAGATCGTTGAGGTAGAATACTGGAGGGGTGAAAATAAAAGCGTAACTTACATCACCCTGGGGCAGTCTCCCCCTCCTGAGACTCCCTAAACCTCGACCATATGCCTCCTGCGGCGTTTTATGGATAAATTATATACGACAACATCAAATATTGCTATAGGATTGGCTCAGCCTGGATCACCGTCAAGCTGCGCAAGGCAATAAAGGAGTAATGGTGCTCGCTTGCGGCTCAACCAGGCTTCGCTATCCGCAAAAACTTATGACGTTATATATAGAAAAAATACAGGGAAGGGAGGGTAAAATTGTATAAAAGGATGCTGGTTTTACTTGACGGATCAAAGCTGGCAGAGGTGGTATTTTCTTACGCCAGAGAGCTCTCCGGCAGGTTCGGTCTGGATCTGGACCTTTTACACGTGTGCAACTCCCAGGAGGCCGACCAGTTGCCAATGAGGGAAGCCTATGTCGAACATATGGCCGAAGAGCTGAAAAAACAATCTGAGGACCTGATTCAAAAAGTAGGTGCGGAAGGCAAAAAGAAGTCCATCAATGTTAAAAGCGAGGTGCTGGTAGGGTATCCGGCGGATGAAATACTCAAATACATCGATGAAAATGAAATTGATCTTTTACTGCTATCAACACATGGCAGCTCGGGGATTCGTCGATGGGGACTGGGCAGTGTAGCGGAGAAGGTTATCCATGAATCGAGCGTGCCGGTCTGGCTGGTCCCGTCTCAACTGCTGGATGAAATTATATACGATAAATTCCAGGAAAGATCGGTACTGATACCGCTGGACGGCTCTCCAAAGGCTGAATCGATTCTGCCGCATATTCAAGAACTGACCATACAGAGACGTACTGATACGGAGTTTCTCCTGCTTTATGTAGCCAAGCTCCCGCCGGTGCCGATGGTTTCACAAAGCCGTGAATGGGTCCAGGATATCACGGCCATAAAAAAGGCCGGGCAGGAATACCTGGACAAGACAGTAAAAAAACTAAAAAACGCCGGATTCCAGGCCAGGGGAGAACTGGTGGAGGGAGACCCGGCGGAAGAAATCGTCAAATACGCTACGGAGCATCATCCCCGCCTGATAGCAATGTCAACTCACGGACGTACGGGTTTTACCAAGTTTATTTTCAGCAGCGTTACAGAAAGCGTTCTGCGCAGGCTGCGCAAAACACCTTTATTCCTGGTAGGACCTGCGGAAGACTAAACGTTGTATATCGAAAATAACCGGAGCCTGCAACCGCAGGCTCCGGACATGATCAGGCATTTTCCTTTTTAACCGCCAGTTTAAGCTGATGACCGCTGAGCTTGAAATTCTCTGAATAGACATCCTTTTCCGGAACCGATGGTACGACTTCTTCGGAAAGGGTTTCCAACTTTATGTAATCTGCGAAGTCCTTCATTACCTGAAGGACAAAGTCATCTCCTTCATAGTAGGTGTTTATATGATCTGCGATTTCAAATCCGGCGGACTTGCGCATTGTTTGCAGACGGTGGACTATTTCCCTGGCCATCCCCTCTCCTTCCAGTTCGGGAGATATTTCAGTACAAACAGCTACGCCCAGATCACCTTCCACGGTGCAGATATATCCCGGCTTTGCCAGTTCAGCGGCGTTTTCCTCGAAGACCAGCTCTTTGACATTAAGCTCATCCAGCACCTGAGGTTTAAGCTGCTCTATGCCTTCGCGATCACTTTTTGATTTAACGGATACGACCACCTTTGAAAGTGGCTGGCGGACTTTGATACCGGCCCCGCTTCTGGCTGATCTGCCTATGCTGGATATCTTGATAGCCATACGGGTAGCGGATGAAAGCTGCTTGTCTATCCTGTCCGGATCAGCCACGGGGAAATCAGTCAGATGGACGCTGACGGGGGCTTCAGGTGAAGCGGAACGTACCAGATTCTGATAGAGCTCTTCCGCCAGATAAGGCATGAAGGGGGCCAGAAGCCTGGAAAGGTTGACCAGGCAGGTATAAAGGGTCTGATAGGCCGACATTTTGTCGGAATCGCTTTCGCTTTTCCAGAAACGCCGGCGGCTTCTTCTGACATACCAGTTGGAGAGGTAGCCCACGAAGTCCTCTATCTTCCTGCCGGCATCGGTGGGATTATAGTTTTCCAAACACGAGTCAACATCCTGAATAAGCTGGTTAAGCTCTGAAAGGATCCAGCGGTCCAGTTCTGCCTCAGGTTTGAAAGCGGGATCGATTTTCGGCATATAACGGTCGATATTAGCGTACATCACGAAAAAAGAATAAACGTTCCAAAGGATGAGCTGGAACCGGCGTGTTATTTCAGACACCAGGTCTTCCGAAAAACGCTTGACGTTGCCCGGGGGTGTTGAGGTAATACAATACCAGCGAAGCGCATCGGCGCCGTATTTGCGGATAATGGTCCAGGGATCAACGGCATTTCCTTTGCTTTTACTCATTTTTTCACCTTTAGCATCCAGAACCAGTCCGAGACAGATCACGTTCTTAAAGGCGATCTGATTGAACAGCAGTGTTGAAATAGCATGCAGGCTGTAGAACCATCCCCTGGTCTGGTCAACTGCTTCACAGATGAAGTCTGCGGGGAAACGACCGTCGTCAAAAATACCCGCATTGGCGGGGTCGAAGGGATAATGGTATTGAGCGATAGTCATATCACCGGAATCAAACCAGCAATCGATAACTTCCGGGACTCTTTTCATGGCGCCCCGGCAGTCGGTGCAGACTATTTCAATATCATCGATGGCAGGGCGGTGAATGCCCAGAGATGTACCTTCAAATGATTGCGGGGCGATTCCGGACCTGGCAGACAGATCCTTAATGCTGCCGATGCAGTCAGCTTTGCCGCAGGACTCGCAGCGCCAGACGGGAAGAGGAGTACCCCAGTATCTTTCGCGGGAGAAGGCCCAGTCCACGTTATTCTTTAACCAGTCTCCGAAACGGCCATACTTGATGTAATCCGGATACCAGTTCAGTTTTTCATTGTTGGCAATCATGTCGTCTTTAAATGCCGTCGTCCGTATGTACCAGGTTTGCTTGGCATAGTAGAGCAGGGGAGTATGGCATCTCCAGCAAAAAGGATAGGTATGCTTGATGGTACCGCTCTTCAACAAAAGCCCGCGTGATTCCAAATCAGCCAGTATTTCTTTATCCGCGGTTTTCACGAATTTGCCGGCGAAAGTATAGGTACCTGAAATAATACCCTGTAGATCGACCTGCTGTACGAAATCCAGTTCATTTTCCAGCCCGGCTTCAAAGTCAACCTCACCGAAGGCAGGAGCAACATGAACGATTCCACTTCCGTCATCCATGGTCACAAATCCGGTAGCGATTACAGGATAGTCAAGGTCTGTATCAACGGGCTGGACGGCATATTCCTTGCGTTTTACTCCATCCGTCCCGGGTATCTGTACCGGTCTTTTTCTTTCGATGCCGTATTGATGAGGATTAAAAAGGGGCTGATATCTGGTTCCCACCAGGTCGCTGCCCCTGAGAACAGCGGCCACGGGGTATTCACTTAGCCCTGTCCCGGCTACAAGATCTGCTGCCAGCACGAGGTATTCGTCACCCATATCCAGGACGGAATAATCGGCTGCTGAGGAAACCGCCAGGGCGGTATTACCGGGCAGTGTCCATGGAGTAGTGGTCCAGGCCAGCAAAAAGATCGGTTTCTGAGAAATAAGAGAGGACAGCAGGCTGTTGCCGCTTTTGAGTACCCTGAATTTGGGATATACCGAAGGGTCTACGGTGTCCTCTTCGTATCCAAGGGCTACTTCATGGGAGCTGAGAGAAGTACCGCAGCGCGGGCAGTGAGGGGTAACCCGGTATCCCTGGTATATCAGACCCCTGTCCCAGAGCTGCTTGATGGTCCACCAGCAGGTCTCCATGTACTCGTTGTTCATCGTGACATAGGGGTGTTCCAGGTCCACCCAGTAGGCTATACGCTCGGTCATTTTGTTCCAGTTGTCCAGATAACCTGATACACTTTCCTTACATTGTTCGTTAAACCTGGCAATGCCGTATTCTTCTATCTGTGTTTTACTGGAAAGTCCCAGTTTTCTTTCAACTTCAAGTTCAACCGGTAATCCGTGCGTGTCCCAACCAGCGATACGAGGCGCGTAATATCCTTTCATTACCTTGTAGCGCGGAATTACGTCCTTGAAGACTCTGGCCAGTACATGATGGATGCCCGGGTTTCCATTGGCTGTAGGGGGACCCTCGAACAAAGTAAAACGGGGACCGCCCTCACGGGATGAAACACTCTTGTGAAATACGTCGTTTTCTTTCCAAAATGGAAGAATATTCTCTTCCATAGTGGTAAAACTAACCTTGCTGACAACTGGTTTAAACATGTTTTTTCCCTTCCTAAAAAAAATCCCGTCCCATAGGGACGAGATATTGAATATCCGCGGTACCACCCCAGTTCCTCCGCTCCGGCGGAGACACTTAAAAAAGACACATTATCAATGTCCTCGTCAATGTTAACGGTTGACGGTTCCGGCCAGGCCTACTTTAGAGGTATTTCGGTTGGCAGCTCCGGAGTGATTTTCAGAGTGGCTTTCATGTCTGCTTTCACCATTTTCAGACTCGCTGGATGATAACCTGCCTCTTACTCTTCTCCTTCAATGCTTTTAGCTATGTTTAATCAACATATCAAGAATATATTATTTATGTCAAATAATAATCCAAAATCATTTCCTGTTTACAGGTAAAACAACAACCTTGCGTGAATCACCCTCTCCGACGCTTTCAGTTGTAACATCAGGATCATCAGCCAGCGATAAATGGATGATTCTTCTTTCATACGCTGACATAGGTTCCAGCCTGCAGGATGATTTCCTGCTTTTCACCTGTAAAGCCACGTTGATGGCAAGAGTCCTCAGATCATTATAACGGCGCTGTTTATAAGACTGAACATCGATCATAATAGGTATTTTCAGCTTTGTACGCCGTGCGGTAATGAGACGTACCAGGTACTGAATAGCTTCAATAGTCGTACCTTTTCTTCCGATAAGGCTTTCTGCCTCAGCCCCTTCAATGTTGAGGATAACGGTATGAGTATCATCAACGGTTTGCTGACGGATAGATTGAGGAGTAACCACCTGTACGGCGGCGTTTATTCCCAACATGGAAAGTATATTTTCCAGGACATCTTTGGCAATGTCTATGGTATCCTGGCTCGTATCCTGAGAAGAGTCCAAACACCTGACGCTGATTCTGGCATCCTCTGCTCCGAAACCAAAAAGACCACTTTTTCCTTCACTCAAAATAATTATTTCAACCTCATCCAAACCAACGTTTAAGCGGGTTAGGGCTATTCTGGTCGCTTCCTCCACTGTTCTGGCTGATATTTCCAGATTTTCCATCATTTGTTCCTTCTTTTGAAGCATCCTTTGCTATTTTCGGCGTCTCTGTTTTTATGGAAGAGGATTCTTGAGCGAGACGTTTCTTTAATTTTCTTTCGGCGGCAGAACCACCCGACGCTCCCCCTCCTTTTCCGGAGGTACCACGGAAATTGAAGGAAAGCCCGCCCCAACCGGTAACGTAATACTGTACTACGATTGAAAAGATATTGGAAACCACCCAGTACAGGGCCAGACCGCTGGGGAATGACATGCTGAAAAAGGTAAAGATAATCGGCATCATCCAAAGCATCATCTGGCTTTGCTGCTGCATGCGGGGATCCTGGTTGGTGGGAGTAACCATCTTTTGCTGTATCCACATTGATACGCCAACGATAATAGCCAGTATCGTGTTACCTGTGGCAAGGTCCATTCCCAGGAAAGAATTGTTAAGAGGCAGATTAGCCAGAGGAATAGCCCAAGAATAAAAATAGCGTGACAGGTTAAGCAGGGCTTCAGGATTGACAGCCAGGGTTAAAACGATTGCCTGGTAAAGGGCAATCCAGATAGGAAACTGTATTAACATGGGAATAGCGCAGCCAGCAGGATTGACACCGGACTCTTTATACAGTTGCATTTGTTCCTGGGCCAGCTTTTGCCTGTCTTTGGCGTATTTCTTTTGCAGCTCCTGGAGTCTGGGCTGAAGGGTGGACATGGCTTTGGTTGCGCGGAGCTGTCTCATGGTAAGAGGCAGGAGTACCAGACGGATAATAATAGTCAGGATAATAATGGTCAGGCCGAAATTATTAAACAGGAAATGAGACAGTGTGATGAGCACATTGATCATCCACTGCAGCATTGCTATGTCCCAGATGTTCAATTACATATACCTCACTAATCAGGCTAATTTATTGAGACTTTAAAGATATAGGTGAAAACTTGGACCCATCAGAGACATTAAAGGCGTGGATGTTATTATCCGGTCCATTAATGTAAACTATATCTTCTATGGCACAAAGGGGTGCTGTCACATCCTCGGGAATAGTCGAAACCAGCAGGGGATTGGCGGAGACATTGGAGGAATCCAGGCTGAACAGTTTTCCTTTGCTGGTAGCTACGATAACCTTATCCTCTACAATCACCGGCCAGGAAGAAATCTGTGCCTCAAGATTATATTCCGCCAGCTTGTTTCCGTTTTTGGCATCCAGAGCATATACCCTGTTGTCCAGGCAGGGAGCATAAATAATGCCGTTCAAGGCAACAGGCCTGGCCCAGAACCAATTGCCTCCTTCATATTTCCAGATCAAATTGCCGTTGATTTTATCAAGGGCATAGATATTCCTGTCCAGTGAACCGACGTAAAGCAGGTCATCCAGGAAAATAGGAGTAGAAACATTATTAGCCTGGGTAGCGAACTTCCATTTCTCCTTTCCCGTTGATGCATCCAGTGCGTAAACTTGTTTATCAAAAGAGCTTACGAAAACGGTGTTGCCATCACAAACCGGAGTGGACCAGATTTCGCCCCCGGTGGCGAATTGCCATTTCTTTCCGCCGGTGGATGTATCCAGTGCGTAAACATTATTATCAGTGCATCCGAAGAAAAGGGAATCACCTGAAATAGTGATGGCGCTGACAATCGGCGACAGAAAGCCGTCTACGGGATAGACCCAGCGCTGCTGGAGAGATGCCGCATCATAGGCAAAGACTTTCCCGTTGTATCCGGCGATATATACCAGCTCTCCGAAGACCGGCACATCGGTAATAGCGGGAGTACCGTATATCGCGATAGACGGGGCTGCTCCTCCACAGGCGCCAGAACCGCCGCTGATGAGGGCGCAGGATCCGCCTGTGCTCTGAGCCCTTAGCGGCTCGGCAAACATGATGGCACGATTGGTCAAATTCACGGAACAAATACGGCCTTCCTTTGAGCCTGTAAAGATAATACCGTCGACAGCCGCTACTCCTGACCAACCGATAGGCGACATACCCCGTACACAACCAGTCATTAGCAAAGTAGAAATCAACAGGACAGCGATTGCGAAAATTGAAAACCGGACCAGAAATGATTTTTTCGGTTTACATTTCAAAGATTAAATACCCCCGTTAATATGTTACGGAACAGGATCATATCCACCTTTATGTAAGGGATGACAGCGGGCGATTCGCCTGGACCCCATCCATACACCCTTCAGAATGCCATACCGCTCGATTGCCTCGTAGGTATAGGCGGAGCAGGTTGGTAAATAACGGCACTGGGGCGGAAATATCTGTGATATAGTCGCCTGATAAAATTTTATCATCCCCAGAGCTATATTTTTCATTTTATTTTACTGATATATTAGCCCGGGAAAGCAGGATAGATACGGACTGTGAGAGTTGCTTATATTCGCTTTCGGCAGCCGGGTTACGTACAATAAATACCATATCCCACCCTATAGCAGGCGGGCCTGATCTCAATATTTCCTTTAGCCTGCGTTTAATCCTGTTACGTACAACAGCTTTACCGACTCGCTTACTGATAGATATTCCATATCGATACTGTTCGAGATGATTCGGCATAGCTTTTAACACCAGAAACCGGTCAACCTTAGTTATACCCTGAGCATAAACCGTTTTAAATTGTTCTGGTTTATCAAGTCGAGTAATGCTTTTCATAAGCCTACCCGACGAGAGACCGCCGGCTAAACTACCACCAATCTCTTGCGTCCCTTTAACCGCCTTGCCTTTATAACATCCCGGCCGCCCCGGTTACTCATCCTTTTTAAAAATCCGTGCTCTCTTTTACGCGGCAGCTTCTTAGGTTGCCATGTCCTTTTTGTAGCCACAATAGTTCCTTAACAATTCAATATTTACTTTATTGGTTTCAACTCAGTTGGACAAAAAGACTATTTAACAGCGATAATGATGCTATTCCTGAAGGCATCGTCCGGCAGACCCACTAAAAACGGATACCCACTCCACCGGTCTTGTTGATATGTGAAGGCACATAGGGTATTAAAGCCAGGTGGCGGCATCTTTTTATTGCTAGCGCCACAGCTCGCTGGTGCTTGGCGCAGGTTCCGGTCTTGCGTCTGGGTTCTATCTTGCCCCTGTCCGAAATATACTGGCGCAGCTTGGCCGGGTCTTTATAGTCTACAGTTCTAATTTTTTCTCCGCAAAAGGCGCATACTTTACGCTTGGGTACGTACTTGGACCCTTCCCATTTTTTCTTGGGCCTGGCTGTTTTGTTATCGTTCACGCTTAAACTACTCCCTGTATCTACTCAATATGCGAAATATTTCTGTTTTAACTAAAATGGAATATCCTGGGGGTCAATATCACCTGTTTCTCCCTCGAAGCTTTTGTCATCGGGTGCTGCGACGCTACCCCTCTTATCCAGAAAAATTACATTATTTGCAATGATTTCCACCCTGGAATGCTTCTGCCCGTCCTGACTTTCCCAGATACGGGTATGCAATCTGCCCTCTACGTAAATGCGCTGTCCCTTGACAAGGTATTGATTGCAATTTTCAGCCAGCTTGCTCCAGGTTACCACCGAAAACCATTCAGTCTCCTCTTTCCGCTCGCCTTCAGTGGAGTTATAAACGCGGTTGGTTGCTACTCTGAAAGAGGTTACCGGGTTGCCGCTTGGAGTGAAACGCATTTCCGGATCACCGCCCAGGTTGCCAATGATCATAACCTTATTTAAACTGGACGATGAGCGAAAACCGTCTCTACCTACTGGCTGGTTATTCATGGTCCGGCGCCTCCTTACTAATCGTCAACTTTAATTAGCAGATAGCGAATAATCTTTTCAGAAATTTTCATATTATTTTCGAGTTCTTTATTAGCGGAAGGATCTACCTTGAACTTAACCAGTACATAATTGCCTTCCATCAGGTGCTTGATAGGATAAGCCAGCTTTTTTCTTCCCCATCTGGAAACTTCAACGATAGTACCGTTTTTTTCGGTGATGTACTGGGTGATGCTGTTAATCACTGTATCAAGCGCATCATCAGCTACTTCGGGACTGATGATAAAAACCAGCTCATATTCCCATTGCATTTGTTCTACGGTTTGCGTCTCATATTTTGTTACCATACTGCTCTTTACTTTCCCCAAATTCAATTTTTCTACAGGCACACTAAATAACAGACTTAATTAATTATAACATACAACCTGCTAATTATAACATACAAGCTGACAAATGCAACACTCCGTGAGTTCGGAGTGAGTTAGGAGTAACTCATAGTTAATACAGTGTGTGGCACACTTTTACTGAAGCACAGGTTACTAAAGGCGGGTGGAAGCTCTGCCCCCACCCACCTGAGGATTATTTCGAACTATCTTGCCGGACTATGTTTATTGTTTGTTCATGCTTCGATTTCCTCGAAATATTATTATACGGAAATGAAGTAGTCTCTGGAAGAAGCGCGTCAAACGATATTGAAGGAGAGTCTTACATTGTCCGTTCTATTTCAGCCACCAGTTTTTTAACCTGGATAACGCTGTCCGGGTTCAGAGAAATCGAATCTATACCGCAGCGTACCAGGAAGGCCGCCAGATCAGGGTAGTCATTGGGGGCCTGTCCACATATTCCCACCTTGCGGCCGGCCTTATGAGCGCTTTCAATAACGCTGGCAATCATACGTTTGACTGCTTCATTCTGCTCATCGAATAGTCTGGCCAGATAAGATGAGTCCCTGTCAACGCCAAGTACCAACTGGGTCAAATCGTTGCTGCCGATGGAAAAACCGTCAAATTTTTCAGCAAACTTGTCTGCCAGGATGACGTTGGAGGGGATTTCGCACATGACATAGACTTCAAGGCCCTTTTTTCCTCTTTTGAGACCGTTTTCGGCCATGACGCTCAGCACCTTATCCGCTTCATCGATAGTACGGCAAAAGGGTATCATGACCACGATATTGTCGAATCCCATCTCCTCCCTGGCCATTTTTATAGCCCGGCATTCCAGGTCGAAACCGGGGCGGTAACGCTCGCTGTAATAGCGGGAGGCCCCGCGAAAGCCAAGCATGGGATTTTCTTCCTGCGGCTCAAATTGTTCTCCGCCTATGAGATTGGCATATTCATTGGTCTTGAAGTCACTCATCCTCACGATAACCGGATGGGGGTGCTGTGAGGCAGCTATCTGTCCGATTCCCCTGGCCAGGTGTTCTACGAAATAGTCGGTTTTATCCTGGTATCCGGCAGTCAGTTCCTCAATCTCCTGCTTTACTTTTTCATTCTGGATAGTGTCGAATCTCACCAATGCCATAGGGTGAATTTTTATGATGTTATTGATGATGAATTCCATACGGGCCAGGCCTATGCCCTGACAGGGTAAACGCCACCAGCGAAAGGCGGCGGTGGGATTGGCGACATTCATCATTATTTTTGTTCTGGTTTCAGGGATGCCCTCGAAACTGACATCGGATTCCTCGAACTGCAAAATACCGTCATAGATATAGCCCTCATTGCCCTCAGCACATGAAAGGGTAATTTCATCACCGTTGCGGAGAATTTGTGTGGCGTTGCCCGTACCCACAACAGCCGGAATTCCCAGCTCCCGGCTGACTATGGCTGCATGCGAGGTACGTCCGCCCTGATCGGTAACGATCCCCCTGGCACGCGTCATGATAGGCACCCAGTCCGGGTCGGTCATCTCGGTTACCAGTATGGTATCGTCCCTAAAGCGGGAAATATCGCTGGACCTTTTTATTACAGATACTTCACCGGAGGCGATTGCTTCGCCGACGGCAAGCCCGTGCACTATCCTTTTGCCTGTTTCCATTAGCCGGTAGGATTTCATGGAAGCAGCTACTTTTTGCGATTGGACTGTTTCCGGGCGCCCCTGGACGATGAACAGATTTCCCGTGTCACCGTCTTTAGCCCATTCCATATCCATAGGGCGGCCGTAGTGCTGTTCAATAATTTTGGACCAGCGTCCCAGTGTGAGTATTTCCTGGTCGTTCAGCACAAACTGTCGGCGCTGCCAGGGCGGAGTATCGATATTCTTGGTGCGCCTGGTACCGCCGGTGGCATAAATCAATTTTTTTTCCTTAGTACCCATATTTTTAGCTATAATCGGTTTTAGTGCAGGGTCGTCAAGACAGGGTTTGAAGACCACGTATTCATCCGGGGTTACCATGCCCTGTACGACATTTTCTCCCAGGCCCCAGGCAGCATTGATAATAATGACGCGGGGAAAACCGCTTTCGGTATCGATAGAGAACATAACACCTGAACCGGCCAGATCGGAGCGTACCATTTTTTGAATACCAATCGATAGCGCTATATCCAGATGGTTGAATTTTTTATCTTCCCTGTAGGAGATAGCCCGGTCTGTAAACAGCGATGCATAGCATCGACGGCAGGAATCAAGCAGCGTCTCTTCTCCGCTGACGTTAAGGAAGCTTTCCTGCTGCCCGGCGAAACTGGCTGAAGGAAGATCTTCCGCTGTGGCGCTGCTTCTAACCGCTACATCCACGTCGGTGGTATTGTAGAGACGGCTCAGCTCATGATAAGAATCGTTTAT
Organism: Dehalococcoidales bacterium; assembly: GCA_016926695.1. Next base: position 61,422 of record JAFGOB010000170.1, read on the forward strand.
CTCACCTGATATTTCAGCCGGGAATTCTCCCTGTAGAATCAAGCGCCGTATTTCTTTTCCGGTCTCCTCAAGCGTGCCTGTACCTTTAAATCTCTTATCCAGCAGCACTTTAATTTTTTCTTTCAGATTGTTGTACGCGAGATATTTCCAATAAGCCTCCGAGGTGGTGGCGAATCCTTCCGGAACGCGGATGCCTGAAGTCTTCAGAGAGCCTATCATCTCACCCAGAGAGGCGTTTTTTCCTCCCACCAGCGGAACATCACGGTTGTTGAGGTCCTCAAACCAGCGTATATAGCGGTGTTTTTTATGTATCACTCAATTCCTCCCTGTTTATTATATCCGGCGGTCAACATTAAACCGCTGTCGGGCAGCTAATACCGGAATAAGCCAAGCATAACGGCGTCAGGTGACATCTCCTGGGGTTCAACCACGAAGACTGCGCCCGCATATTTTAGTGTATGATAAACAGCCAGATCCACCAGGTCTTCATCACCTTCCTGGCTGCCGGATATCGCTGTGAGATCAATACCCGCCGGGACTCTACCCCGGTAATACGCACCCTCCGAAATGAACAGGAACCGGATTCGGCCGTGTATAGAGGCCGTGACAACATCACCGGCTTGATCTGCCGTTAGTCCCGTCCCGGCTGCCTTGCGGTATTCGGCCAGGGCCTCGTTCCGTACTTTTTCGAATTGACCTTTAACCAGTGGCCAGGCCAGTTGGCGTAAAACAGCATCACTGCTTCCATCGGGGAGACCGATAATACCTTTATTGAGGAGATGAGGGTATGTATTTACTTTGCGGTACAGGGGATGAAGGAAGTCCGCACCGGCGAAAACAAGGGGTGATTGCTCGAATTTAAGCATGCCGGCGATACTACCGTTGATCTGCTCTAAATATTGCATTATTTGCTCTTCGTCCACGCTAACGCTCCCTGACATCTCCGGTTGGGCAGGCGCACCGGCTTTCGAAATACCTGCCTGTATACCTGTATGAGGTCTGGATACCGAATCCGATGATGTACGTAAATGAAGCGTTTCAGTGATACCGGCAGGCAAGTCCGGGGGATCAAGTCTGACGGCGCCGGTCGATGTACATTGCATCAAACGAATTTCGTTAAGGCTGACAGCCAGGACATGGAAAACGCCGCACTGACTCAACAAAGAGATCAACGGCCTGATAAAATACCTTTTCCCGACTTCTACCATTTCCTCCGGCGCCATGGGCAGCCTGTAATACCTTAGACTGTTCCCTGCCAGGAAAATAGCCAGTCCGTCACCCTGCTGACGCCAGAACAGGCTGTCTGTAAGGAGGGGCTCGGCGGGCTTGATAATAGACCTGACATCCGGCAGTCTTAAACCCTTTTGCAACAATTTTTCTTCTGCCGAGCGTAAATGATTTTTAAACCTGATCAAATCCTGCTGGTCTGCTCCTCCTTTATGATGAGCGGGCATGGTAATAGATACGTGCATTCCTTCACTAGTCTGGAGTAAATTCTTGATTTCGTTTGAATAAACAGCATCCATCTTATCACCTCCCTTTATTTATTATACCCCTTATTACAACCCGGATTTGGCGGTAAAAAATTAACCTGTGAGCATCCGGGTGAGACTGGATATATCACAATAAATGCCTTATACTCTAAATTGGTTATGCAGTCTTTACAGGGAGGGATAATCAGTAACTTATGATAGTCGAAATGCGGAAAAATGCCGCCAGGCAGGAAATCGATGATGTAGTCATGAGGGCAAAATCTCTTGGCTTCAGCGTACAGCTTAACGTAGGTACGGATATAACCGTTATAGCCATATTGGGAGGTAATACGGGACAGATATCCACGGATATTTTCGCAGTCTTTCCCGGAGTGGAAAATGTGACCCGTATTATGAAGCCTTATAAGCTGGCATCACGGGAATTTAAAAACGTGGATAGCGTGGTGAAGGTCGGCCGGGAGGAAGTCGGGGGAAAACGTGTGATTGTTATGGCCGGTCCCTGTGCGGTTGAGAACAAAAAACAGCTTGAGGAAGCAACCAGGATAGTGAAAGAGGCGGGAGCCATGGTCTTGAGGGGAGGCGCATTTAAACCCCGTACATCTCCCTTCAGTTTCCAGGGACTGGAAAGAAAGGGACTGGAGCTGCTGGCACAGGTCAAGAAAAAATATGATATACCCGTGGTTACAGAAGTGGTAGACCCTCACCAGGTCAAACTCGTGGCGGAGTATGCCGATATACTCCAGGTTGGGACCCGCAACATGCAGAATTTCAGCCTTTTGACCGAACTGGGACACATCAAGCAGCCGGTAATACTGAAACGCGGTCTGGCCAATACCGTAACGGAGTGGCTGACGGCTGCGGACTACCTGCTGGCAGGGGGCAATGAGAATGTCATTCTATGCGAGCGGGGCATACGTACCTTTGAAGACAGCACGCGGTTTTCGATGGATATCTCATCCATCGCGGTTATCAAGAAGAACAGTCACCTGCCCGTTATTGTCGATCCCAGCCATGCCGCCGGGCACTATTCACTGGTTCCCGCGCTGGCCAAGGCTGCCATAGCCGCCGGAGCGGACGGCCTTCTTATAGAGGTCCATCCCAATCCCAAAGAGGCCCTGGTAGATGGTCTGCAATCGCTTTCTCCTTCGGACTTTGCCAGGCTGATGAAGGAGCTGAAACCTATTGCCGAAGCGGTCGGCAGGACAATGTAATCTCCAGACCACATTGAAGGTTGAATAACAGAGGGCCTTTCAGCTATATACAAGCTGAAGGGCCTGACAGTTTCATGTAAAGCATGACAAGAGGAATACCACAGCCTGTTTTTCAGACAGGCAAACATAAGATATTGATGTTTTTAAAGCCTCAGGCATGCATCCGTGATGGCTACGGAGTCGTTATCTTATCAGGACAATCCCCAGAATACAGACCGCCAGCAATACAGAGGAGAAGCTCAGAACGAGGTTCTCGAAGTTCAGCAAACGTTTCATATAATATCATCACCACAACATTACTTCCCGTCTTGCCCCGGGGAGGGGCCGGGACGGCAGGATAAAAATATATCCCATTTATCTTAATTATACACGGCTAATATTAAGAAAAGATTAAGAAAAAATCACTATTTACAAAAGATATGTATGAGACACTACACTAATTATTTTTCTTCAATTCAAGGTCAATCAGCGTATCCACGCCTGTATGACCGGCTGTTCTCAAATCTTCAAGGGCGTCATATTCAGTTTTTCCTGCACCGGCAATTACCAATTGCCAGACTACGAAATAGCTGCCGGTCTCATCGTCATATTCAGTCTTAACAGGATTCTCAGCAAAGGCATTCATTACTTGCTCCAATTTGATAGTCTGTCCCTCAGATTTATGCGAGCTATAAATAATATATCTAATTACATCTAGATATATCTAGATATAATTATACAGCGGATTTTTATTTTGTCAAGGATGATATTAAAGGTCATTGACAAATCAGTACTGAAATCATATCCTGATTACATACATATATGTATCGTTTGTATCATTGGCAGGGATTCTCTTTTTGTTCGAGCCGCCCGTTCTACAGAGGCAAGGGCCAATGGCGAGAAGAATACTCTTTGGAGTAAAAAACATTTAATAATAGACGGCATTATAATTATTTTTTGCAGCCGTGCTTTCATCGCTTATGTTTGGTAATAACCCGGCAGAGTGACTTTTAATATATTACACGTCAATAAATCCATTGAAGAGGAGGAGGAATAATAAGTGTCATATCAGACGGTATTCGGATATGCGGGGAAAATCCTGCGCGTCGACCTTAGCAGTGAAAAGATCACTGAGGAAAGGCTGGATGATGCCGAGCGGCGAAAATATGTAGGCGGCACCGGCATGGGGGCCAGATACCTGTACCGGGAGGTACCTCCCGGGGTGGAGTGGTCCGATGCTGAAAACCGCATAATGTTTTTTTCGGGACCTCTCAGCGGCACCAGGGTAAGCGGTTCCGGGATCTTCTCCGTGATAGGCAAGGGACCGATGACAAATCTGGCCGGGACTTCCCAGGCGAACGGGTATTTTGGAGCTTATATGAAATTATCCGGCTACGACGGCATTATTATTCAGGGAAAGGCCAGCAGATGGCTCTACCTCTATCTTCATGAGGGAACCGCCGAGCTTCGCGATGCCAGTCAACTGGTGGGAAAAGATACGTGGGAGACCGAAGACGCTATCAAGCAGGACACAGGAAAGCAAAGCAGTGTATACAGTATCGGTCCCGCCGGTGAAAACCTGGTACGTTTTGCCTGTATAGCAGGCGATCACGGCCATGTCGCCGGTCATAACGGGCTGGGTGCAGTAATGGGGTCCAAGAAGCTGAAGGCGATTGCGGCAAAGAGAAGCAACATCGAGATTCCCCTGGCCGATGCGGAACGGCTTTCGAAGACAGCCAGAGAGTTTATCACCGGCTTCCAGGAAAAGAGTCCCGGGCTGTCCAAATTTGGAACACTGGCAGGATATACCATTCTTCATAAGATCGGGCAGCTCCCCGTCCGGAACTATACTACCAATATTTTCCCTGAAGTAGATAAATTCAGCTCTGAATACCTGCGTACTCATTTCAAAGTGACACCGACTACCTGCTGGGCCTGCCCGGTAGCCCATACACGCCTTACGGAGGTTACCGAAGGCCCTTATAAGGGTTTTATCGGAGAAGAGCCAGAATATGAAGGCATGGCGGCAGTAAGCTCACAAATCGGACAGACCGACCCCGGCGCCGCTGTTATGCTGGGCAACCAGATCGACCGCTTGGGCGTGGATATCAATGAAAGCGGCTGGCTGTTCGGCTGGTTGATGGAATGCTATGAAAAGGACTATTTGAAGGCGGTTGATCTTGACGGTGTAGAGATGAAATGGGGCGATGCCGAAGCTGTCCTGGCGATATTAAAGAAGATAGCCCATCGCGAAGGCTGCGGTTCCTGGCTGGCGGAGGGTGTTAAGAGAGCATCCGAAAGGGTGGGAGGCGAGGCCCTTAACTGTGCCATTAACGTTCAAAAAGGCTCCTCGCCGCGGGGCCACGATCACCGGGCACGCTGGGCTGAAATGATAGACACCAGCCTGTCGAATACCAGTACCGTTGAGGTTGGTCCGGGTATTCCCGTAGTCCCGGAACTGGGAATGAAGCCGGTCAAGGATCCCTTTGATGCCATGGAGGTCTCAACCGCCAATGCCATGGTAAACGGGCGCCGTATTTTCGAGGACTCGCTGGTCGTTTGTATTCTCTGCAATCCAGACCTACAGGTCCTGGTGGACCTCCTGAACGCTGCCACCGGCTGGGACTTTGATCTTGAGGAGGCTATGACTGTCGGCAAGCGTATTGTTAATACTCTGCGGGTCTTCAATATCAGGCACGGTTTGACCAAAGCAGTTGAAGTCCCATCTGTCCGATACAGCTCAGTGCCTGTTGACGGCCCAGCCAAAGGTATATCGATTATGCCTCAATGGGAAGCCCTGCGCAGCAACTACTACCGTCATATGGGGTGGGACCCTGTAACAGGCAAACCGCTTCCGCAGACGCTTGAAAAACTGGGTCTGGCTGACCTGGTTCCCGATCTGAAATAATTTTCGAGAACTAATTCGCTCAGGCGATCAAGATTTCAGTATTATTCCTGAAGTTTTTATTCAGAATATGCTGGAAAGATGCCAATTTCGATTGCGAATTAGCATAATATAAAGGAGAAGAAAATGGCCGGCGGATACATGGGCAAAATTCTTTTTATCGATCTTGATACAGGAGAGATCAGGACGGAAGAGCCTGATGAGAAGCTGTACCGTGACTTTATCGGAGGCTACGGTCTGGGGGCAAGGATTCTTTACAGCCGCCAGAAGCCGAATGCAGACCCGTTGGGACCGGACAACATATTCGGCATGATAACCGGTCCTCTTACCGGCAGCCCTCACCCGGTTGGCACCAGGTATGTAGCCGTGGGTAAGTCACCGCTGACGGGCGGTTGGGGAGATGCCAACTCCGGGGGGAATTTCGGACCTTATCTCAAGTTCTCCGGTTATGACGCAGTATTTTTCCGGGGAATTGCGGAAAAACCGGTATATTTATTTATCGATGACGGTAAAGCGGAGCTCAAGGATGCCAGTCATCTATGGGGCAGGAATATATATGAGACCGAAGATACCATAAAGAATGAAACAGGTGCTGATACAGAGGTGGCCTGCATCGGTCCGGCCAGTGAGAATCTGTGTCTTATTTCGGGCATCATCACCGGCAAGGGCTCCGCCGCCGCACGCTCGGGGCTGGGGGCGGTAATGGGGTCCAAAAAGCTCAAGGCGGTAGCCGTAAGAGGCAGCCGGAAGGTCCCGGTAGCCGATCCGGAAGCGGCTGCCAGGTTAAGAGAGGAGTTTATGGCGGAATTCAATAAGGCCAGGCCGAATCTCAAAGACCACTTTCTTAAATACGGCACCTCGGAGGGAGGACTTCGCTCTATTCACAACGGCGATTCACCGGTAAAGAACTGGGGCGGCATAGGAGTGATAGACGTACCGGATACTTCAGGACTGGCCCCCGACAACTTCATAGCCAATCTGGAAAGGCGGCTGGCCTGCTGGCATTGTCCTATTGCCTGCAAGGGTATCTTGAAGGAAGGGACGGGAGAATATAAGTACCCGGCAGGTACTCACCGGATTGAATACGAAACGCAGGCGTCTTTTGGAGCAATGTGCTGTATTACCAACCCGGAGGCGCTGGTTATGGCCAATCATCTTTGCAATTACTACGGACTGGATACCATATCGACAGGGACCGCCATCGCTTTCGCAATGGAATGCTATGAGAAGGGGCTTATCACCCTGAAAGATACGGATGGAGTCGAACTCACATGGGGCAACTATGACGCCATGATTGCCATGGTGGAAAAGATGGCCAAGAGAGAAGGGTTCGGAGATATCCTGGCCGATGGGGTCAAGGTGGCAGCGAAAAAAATCGGGAAAGAAGCGGAAGAATATGCGGTACATATCGGCGGACAGGAACTGGGGATGCATGATCCCAAGCTCCGGGGACGCGACGGAAAATACTCTTCGGCCTATTACCTGATGAACGCCACTCCCGGCCGGCATATACCCGCTTTCGGACCGAGTGGTTTTTTAACCCTGTTGAATAACGCCGCCGGGGTTTGCATGCTGGGCGGTGTAGCGGTAGGACCGAGTTTCGGCAGATATATGCAGGGGTTTATGGCTGCTGTGACCGGATGGCAGCGCTCAATGGACGAACTGCTTAAGGCTGGTGAAAGGATCGGCAATATAAGGCATGTTTTCAACCTTAGGGAAGGCGTCAACGAGCTGAAATGGAGGGTACACCCCCGTATAGTAGGGCGTCCGCCTCAGAAAGAAGGTCCGCTGGCCGGAGTTTCAAATGATATTGAAGCTGAAGCATGGTGGAACCTGGGGGCTCTTGATTGGGACCGTGAGACTACCAAACCGAGCGTTAAAAAGCTAACCGAGCTTGGCCTCGATGATGTAGTAAAAGACCTGTGGCCTCCGGCGCCGTCGACCGAACACGGGCACTGATCAAACCGGACGAACTTTTAACCTGTAAACCGATTCTTATTTTTCAGCTACAGTTATAGCTGTGTTTTCGATTTGCCATGCCAATCCGGCAGACGAAAAACCGGCTTGCCTGAACATGGTAATCTGGTTTTCGATCGTACAGGGCGTATCGAAGTGATAATATTCGTCGTCAGATATATTCAACTCAAGACGTATCCTGGCGTTATCTGCATATAGCCTGTCTTCAAGTGACTGGTCTGTAGCCACGTAATCACATTCAATATACCTGCCGGTTGTCTTTAAGGCCTTACGGATATGTGTATATAATTCTATTTTCTTCCGGTGCGAATAGTGGTGCATTGTCTGGAATGAAATTGCGGTGTCGAAGGCATTTTCACCGAAAGCGATATCGAAGTAACTGCCGCAGATTAACCTGATATTTTTAACGGGGTATTTTCGCTTCAGTTTGTTCAGCATCTCATGTGACAAATCTATTCCCAAAACAGACACATCCGGTAAACGCTTGAAGATCTCATCAAGCTCAAGCCCGGTACCGCAGCCCAGGTCAAGTATATTATCTGTATTGCCCGGGACAAGTTCAGCAAGCTTTAAATACGCATCTCTACACCCTTCGACCTCGGTCAACATATGCTCATCGTAGGTATCAACACGTGCGTTAAAGAAGTCGCTCATTTTTTCCAGTTTGCATTTCTCGATGGTATACCTCCCCGGGAATCCTGCCGGTGGTAAGGTGCGATTATTAGACTACCGGGATGTAATTCTACAACTGAAGGAGGTCCATACTCAAGTACCGTTCAGCCCTATCCGGCAGGACAGTGACTACTTTTCCGTATTCACGGGCCGCCTTGAACGCAGCCAGCATGTTGGCGCCGGAGCTTATACCAACCAGCAGTCCATGTTCTCTGGCAAGCCTTCTGGCCATATCAATGGATTCTTCGCTATGGACCGTGATTACGTCGTCAACCTGGTTCATGTCTATCAATTTTGGGATAAAACCATCCCCTATGCCCTGGATTTTATGCTCTTTGATTCTTACATCGCTTCCGCCGAACATAACCGCGGCCTCTTCCGGTTCAACTGCGATGGCTTTTACCTCAAGATTCACTTTCCTAATTACATTGGAGATACCCATCAGCGTTCCGCCCGTGCCGACACCCGCGACCACAGCATCTACCGGTCCGATTTGTTTCAGGATTTCTTGGCCGGTGCCCTCCTGGGCCTTGATATTATCCGGGTTACTGAACTGTCTGGCTACAAATGTGCCAGGGCTTTTCCCTATCTCCTCCGCTTTCTCAATGGCTTCTTTAAGACTGCCGCTGGTAGAGGTCAGCACCAGCTCGGCCCCAAAGGCTTTCATAATTTTCATTCGTTCCTGGCTCATATTTTCCGGCATTACGATAATGGTCCTGTAACCTTTGATAGCCGCTACCATGGATAAGGATATTCCCGTATTTCCGCTGCTGGCTTCAACAATGGTAAACCCTTTCTTTAGCTTACCATCCCTTTCAGCGCCTTCGATTATTTGCAGAGCGACCCGGTCTTTAATGCTGCCGCTGGGATTTACACTCTCAAATTTGGCGTAAATGTTCCCGATTTTAATGATGGGAGTGTTTCCTATGCAATCCAGAATATTCAGTTTTTTATTTTGCGTAATCATAGTCCTGACAATATGGTCTGTTAATACCTTCTCCTTTTGCTCAATATTAAATATATGCCAACGCTGATAGAATTATCAGTATGAATTTCTCCTGAAAATCCCTATCCCTGTCGTATTATGTACACATTTCAAGTATACACAATATTAATAAAGGTACCCCATTTTCCGGACAGGGTTTGCAGCGATTTACTATTATTGTGACATTGTAACCGCTATAAAATCAAGCGACGCCAATGTTACATGAATTCTCATGTAAGCTTTTAATAACAAAACCTGTTACAATCCCATATTGCCTGCCGCGCATCTTACAGCGAGATCAGGTAGTCTCCAATAACCCGAAGGGCAGAGTTCCACGGGCCGAGCCCGTGGGTGAATGAATAGGCGGCGATGTGGTAATGTTAGTGCATGGAAACACG
>JAFGOB010000171.1 GCA_016926695.1 Dehalococcoidales bacterium
ACACATAATCCAAACAAACCGCCTATCTTGAATCTAGATGGTCACACAACTAAAGCTATATCCGGTTAATAACAATAGGCCGAAACAGGCAGGCTCAAAACTCCGGAGTCTGCCTTTAATACTCAGGAAAAAGCTGGTCTATATTAACTGCGAAGCTTGCGTCTTACCAGAAAGATACCGCCGGCTGATATCACTATAGCCAGAGCGACCAGGGGCGCAATGAGGACGTTCTTTTCCACAGGGTAGACATCGCCGCCTACCGAAAAATAGGTCCGCGTATCATCCGCAGGGTTAAGCGGGTCAGTGCCATTGGCAACCTCATCGCCGTCCATAACTCCTCCGTCATCGGTGTCCTCATCGTTGGGGTCGGTTTCATGCTGGTATTCCTCGAGATTGGTCAATCCATCGTCATCATTGTCCAGGCCCGCATCACCGGGGTCGTTCTTCTGCAGGCCGTTTTCGTCCTCTCACCAGTCTGGCATACCGTCACCATCTGTATCGATTTGCAGGATTGCATGGTTGCTGTAGATTCTGTAGGGGTTGCCGTCATACTGCTGCCATACGGCGACGGCATTATAGCCGGAGACAGCTACCTGCGATAGGCCTGCATGATCGGCAGTAACATCTAATAAAGAGTCTACTCCCCAGGTAGCCCCGCCATCGGTGGAATAGTTGCTGTGAATCCGGTTATGGATGGGACTGGAGTTATCGTATTGCACCCACACGGCAACTACGTTGGATCCGGACATGGCTACCTGCGGACTGTGTGTTGCATCAGGAAGGCTTTCGATTGTCTGGGTGGCGCTCCAGTTTTCTCCGCCGTCAGTGGAATAGCTGCTGCAGATGTTTTGGCTAAAGCCATCCTGATGTGCCCATACGACGACGGCATTGGACCCAGAAATAGCTACATGGGGAGCAGATCCATAGGGCACGATATTGTCCTGTACCATCCGTGCTCCGCCCCAGGTGGCGCCTCCGTCATGGGAGTAGTTGCTGTAAATGTTATGGTAAGTACTGTCATATTGATGCCATACGGCAACAGCATTTAAGCCGTATATTGCTACCTGCGGGCTCACACCATCTGCAGAGGCATTGCCCTGGATAATCTGACTGCCGCCCCAGGTAGCGCCGCCATCAAGAGAGTAGTTGCTGTATACATGATCGTAAGTGCCGTTATCCTAGTACCAGACGGCCACGGCGTTGGCCCCTGACAAAGCCACCTGCGTGGTGTACCCTTCAACAGAGGCATTATCCTGGATCGGCTGCTGGCTGCCCCAATCGTCCTGGGCCGAAGCAGTCAGAGGGAAGGATATGAGCGCAAAAATAACCGCTATCAGCGCTATACACGATACATAAGCAGTCTTCATGACTTTTCCTCCCTACTAAATATAATACCTAATATGATCAAATTTTACGTTGATGGTAACACATGACCGGGTACAAGTCAGTAACTCTGGGCGTTAAAACGCCGAATCCCGCCAATATTGGCGGGATTCGGCTTCATGGTACTCCGGAGAAAGAACAAACCAGGAGAAGTCTTATTTATTTGAAACTGGTATTGATATAAACAGCTTTCATCTGTGTGAATTCCTCCATACCGATCAGGCAGCCCTGTTTTCCAAAGCCGCTTTCCTTGAATCCTCCCCAGGGCATTCCGTCGGTGGGAACGCCGTGTTCGTTAACATAGAAACCTCCGGCCTGGACTTCATTGACAAACCTGATAGCCCTGCTGATGTTGGGCGTCCATACCGAGGCCCCAAGCTGGAACCTGTTATCATTAGCCAGTTCAATTACCTCATCATCAGAGGAGAATGGCTCCATAATGCAGGCGACCGGACCGAAGATCTCTTCCCTGGCGATTTTCATACTCTGCTTAACATGGGTGAAAATGGTGGGCATCACAAAATATCCCCTGTTCAACGGAGGTGCAGCGGGTCTCTCTCCTCCAAGGACCAGCCTGGCGCCCTCCTCCCTGCCGGATTTGATATACCCCTCCACTTTGTCACGATGCTCTTTGCTGGCCATGGGTCCCATCTGTGTTTTAGCATCAAGGGGATTACCTACCACCAGCTTTTTGGCTGCTTCCGTGAACTTCCGGACGAATTCATCATAAATTTTCTCATGTATATAGTACCGGCCGGTCGATGCGCAGGTCTGTCCGCTGTTGAAAAAGGTATTACGCATGGCACATTCCACGGCGGAGCCCACATCGGCATCATCCAGGACGATGAAAGGGTTTTTGCCCCCCAGTTCAAGACTCATCCGTTTGACATTGCAGCTTCCCACCTCCATTATTCTCCTGCCGGTCTCAGTGCTGCCTACAAAATGGACTTTCCATACATCCGGATGAGCTGACAGCGCTTCACCCACCGTGGAACCCGGGCCTGTCACGATATTTACAGTGCCCGTGGGAAGCTCAGATCTTTCCAGTGCTTTGCCCAGGGTAAGAAGAGAAAGAGAATCGACGCTGGGTGGTTTCAGCACGCAGGTATTGCCTGCCGCGATACAGTTTGCCATTTGTGAGGCCCCGATGGTGAGGGGGATATTCCAGGGTGTGATCAGTGCACAAACCCCGATCGGTTCGAGCTGTGTATAAACCAGGGCATCCGATCTTCTCGGCGCAATATCCCCCGCCAGCCTTTTAGCTGTCTCAATGGCGCCTCTGAAACAACCGCTGGGCGCTCCGCTCATTTCTCTGGCAGTCCCGATAGGAAAGCCATGATCGATACACTCCAGATTTCCCAGCTCTTCGGTATATTCCAGCAAGATATCGGCCAGCCTGGCAAGTATCATGTTACGCTCGGCCTGGCTCTTCTTGGACCAGACGGGATATGCCTTTTTCGCGGCGGCTACCGCTTTATCTACGTCAGCCTTATCTCCCAGGGGGACTGTAGCGATTTCTTCTTCAGTGGCTGGATTGACGGCAGGGTAGGTCTTTTTTGACCCGGCATCAACCCATTGGCCGGCAATCCACATCTTGTAATTATCCATATTTCCTCCCGCTATTTAAGTTGTATCCGAAAGATATATAAAGCTGTTCCTGAAACCAACTACTAGAAAGAGGCAGCCATCAAACCGGTTATAGACAACAACCGCTTAAAGCAGTCATACAAACTATACAATTTAACGTTTCACGTTGTATTTATTTTTTCCGCTGGAGATAGGAAGATATATATTTTTGGTTGAATTATAGAATAAAACAAAGCTGATAAAACCTGCTTTGTGGTTAGTATTACCTAATACAGGATAAATATCAATATAAAAAAATAAATGATGTCATAGAATATGCTTATACGCTACTGCGAGGGTGGAACAAAAATTCCGATGGCAGCATTTTAGGGTGGAGGACCAGATTAATAGATGTGAGTTTTTTATCCGGCAGACTGTCAGGATTCGAAAACGGAGGTTAAAGAATCGATAAATTTCCTTGCCAGCGGGGTCGAAAGATGGCTTTCAAAACCAACTACATCCAGGTCAAGGGAAATATCATCATCAGGAAGTTCCAGGGTTTTGAACTCCCCTCTTAACAGCTCATCTTGTATTTCATCCTTTATCGCCAGACTGATATGGTAAGAATCTCGCGTAATCGTTTTAAAAAATTCGCTGTGGAATCCTGTGGGATTAAATTTAAGGGGGGTTGTCAGACCTTTAGAGATCAGTTTCTTAGCTACCATTTTTCGAATGTATGAATAATCGGACCCGATTAATAAGGGATAATCTCACAAATCACTCCAGACAATCCTTTCTTTTTTAAAAATGGGGTGGCTGGGAGTGGCGAAAAAATAAAGTTTCAACTCGTCTTTAATTCTGGCATGGCTCAAGTTGGGGAAACCGTAATCGAGGTTGGGAACAACGGCCAGATCGGTTTCCGTATCGACTACCTCCTTGACCATTTTGAAAGATTCTCCGAATTTGACTTCTATCTTGGTTGAGCTGGTTATTTTTTTTTGCATATTATTGATTGCTTTGCCCATTATTTTGGCAAAAAGGGAACAGGTACCGATCATCACGTTGGATTCTCTGATCATCTCAATAAAACGGTCGGCGGCCATGGCCTGCTGGATAATCGCGCTGGCGTATTTATACAACCCTTCACCGGCTTTGGTAAGGGACAGCCTTTTTCGTTCAATATTGATCAGCTTGGTCTGTGCGGACTCTTCAAGCGACTTAATATGACTGGTGATTGTGGGCTGACTGAGAAATAGCTTTTCCGCAGCGGAGCTTATGCTTTTTTCTTTACATACGTGATAAAAGATAAGCAGATAATAGGTCTCTATTTTGGGTAATAATGTTCTCACAAATGTTCCCGCTTTGTATCGATTGTTCGTCTATGTGTAACTGAACATAAAAATACATATATATTTTGGATGATATCATAGAATTTTACGTAATGCAATATGGAAAATATCCCTGGTTTGCAGTGAGAAAATTCCAGGGGATTGTGTATTGATACCGGTCTTGCGGTATTACAGCAGACCCCTCAAACGTGGATCGAGAGCGTCTCTCAATCCGTCACCCACCATGTTAAAGGAAAATACCACCAGCATAATAGCCACTCCGGGGGCTATAGAAATCCAGGGATGAGTAAGTAAAAAATTATACCCGTTACTGACCATGGCTCCCCAGGCTGTTCCGGGTGGTGCTATTCCTACGCCCAGAAAGCTCAGACCTGCTTCGGCCAGAATGGCGCTTCCCATTTGCATTGTGACCAGCACGATAAGAGGCGGGAAACAGTTGGGAAAGAGGTGCCGGAACATGATACGCAAGTTGCTGGCGCCGATAGACTTGGAGGCAGTTATATAGTCATTTTGCTTTATAGTGAGTACCTGTCCGCACATCAGCCTGGCATAAACGGACATGAGGGAGATACCTATGGCTATCGTCACATTCCGCAGTCCGCCCCCCAAAAGGGCTGCCAGTACCAGCGCCAGTAAAATCATGGGGAAAGACATAAGCGAGTCTATAAATCTCATGATAATCATGTAACACCAGCCGCCGAAGAAGCCTGCGATCAGGCCGAGACAAACTCCCAGCGCTGAGGCGATGAAAAGGGATACCACGCCTACCAGTAAGGCCGTACGTGTGCCGAATATAATGCGGCTCAAAATATCCCTGCCCAGGCTGTCCGTACCCAGCAGGTGTTCGCTGCTGGGTTGAAGGAGTGAATCCGATAATTTGTTTTTATAAGGATCGTAAGGGGCTATCTGGGCAGCGAAAATGGCAGTCAGCAGAAAAGCCACGATTATAACAAGACCGAACAAAGCGATCTTCCGTTTCATGAAAACTCTGACAATTCGCTTGAATTCACTTACGCGAGGTCTATCTTCTGAAAAACCTTTAATGCTGGTATCCGTTGTCACAGATTGCGGCATTACCGGACTCCTTTAGTCGTATCGAATTCTGGGATCGAAGTATCCATAGGAAATATCCACCAGGAAATTCACCAGAACAACCATAACGGCGGTAAGCAATACGCAGGCCTGGACAACCGCGTAATCCTGGCTTAATGTGGCGTTAACCGCCAGGCTCCCGATCCCGGGGATGTTGAAAACAGTCTCAATCAGTACCTGCCCGCCCAGGATCATGGAAAACCCCATTCCGTTCAGCGTAATTACCGGGATAATACTGTTTTTCAAAATATGTCTGATGACAATAACACGCTCATTCAAACCTTTGGCCCAGGCCGTTCTGACATAGTCCTGTCTGATGACCTCCAGCATGGATGACCGCATTTGTCGCTGAGTAGCTGACAGGTCAAATACCATTACGCAAAACACAGGTAGAACAAGCTGTCTGATATTCTCTCCCAGATCTACCATAGGAGAAGTATATCCGTACATGGGCAGCCAGTTCAGTCGAAGCCCGAAAAAGTAGATCAAAATAATCCCCAGCCAGAATACGGGAACAGTAATGCCTATATTAGCCAGAATGGTGATGAAGGTATCTATCAGTTTACCCGGTTTCAGGGCAGAAATGATACCGCCAATTGTTCCCAGAAAAAAGCCCAGAAGAAGTGCAATAACACCGATATTGAGAGTGATGGGTACCCTTTCAGCGATAAGCTGCCCCACATCCTCACGGTAAAACAGCGACTTTCCCAGGTCACCGTGGAAAAGGTCTGATATCCAGTTGAAATACTGCACCATGATGGGCAGGTCCAGCCCCAGCTCATGCCTGGCTTCTTCAATCTGCTCCGGGGTGAGAGACGCGGCAGCCCCCTGGGTCAGGTACATCAATATTGGATCACCAGGCATCATCCTGACGGCAAAAAATACCAGCAGGCTGACTATTAACAGTACAACTATCGCCATTACCAGCCGGCGGATTGTATACGTTGCCATTGATATGCTCCATTATTCACAATTGTGGCCGGGTTTACAATATCGGCCGGGACCGGTCTGTTTTCCACCAAGGTATATTCCGTTAGATAATTATAAAAACCTCTCGATTAATATGCATTCAATCGATTTAAAGCAACTCGGGAATAACAATCGGTTAATACCTGAGATACACCGGTTCCAGGTCCCTGTATTTCTTTACAAGTTCGCTCCAGTTTCCGGGCAGCTCTGCTTTCCTGGTAACGGGTTGGGGAAGTCCGGGGCTTCCCAGCAGCAGGCCCATATTATTGCCTGCGCCTCCTGCAACTATTATATGTATTAAATCAGGATTATGGAATACCGGCACATTATCCTCGGGATTCAAGAGTAATATCTTGTCTCCCCCCGATTTACGTGCCCAATCAGTGCCTCCACCGTAGTAAAGGCGCAATCGGTAGAGGGGGAAAAGGGTATGATGCGCGATAAAGGAAGCGATTTCCTTTTTAGTCCAGTCTGCCAGGAACCGGGCTTGAGAAGGAGTCAGCAAAAGACAGAACGGACCCCCGTGAGGAGGAATATTATATACCACGGACCGCAGTATACCCGTGGCATCGGTCCCGTACGGCATCATTTGCCAGAAGCAGTTTGGGGCAAAAAGAGTGATGGCGCTGTCCTCTTTGTTAAAACCCTGCTCGACATGAAGAGGCTCCCACGGACTTTCCTCTTCATTTTCTGCGTTGACCATGGTGTATTTCCCCGGATTACCCTGTGTGCCCATATCTTCTATTCCCGGACGGGCTCCGCCAATATTTTTTATTATCAGCGCCAGGGCGCGTCCGATGGTTGCATTGGCGATGTTTCCCGGTCCGAGAGCTCCCGTCTTGCTGTTGACATGCAGTTCGTCCCGAATCGGGCCATTGATTACCCAGAAGGGGGCCCATGATCCCGTGCTAACGCCTATTCCACTGATCTTTGCTCTCGGGTCTGTCAGCGCCTGCACGCCGGCTATTATCAGTGGCAAATAAGTAGGCAAAGCCCCGGCCATAACCGCGTTCACCGCTATTTTCTCAACGGTAGCTTTCCCGTACCTGGGAGCCATTTTCGCGACGATGTATCCGGGAGGAAGATCGGTACCTTTAAGCATCTCGGCCACCGTATCCTCGGTAGGAGGAATTATCGGGAAACCATCGGTCCAGCCCCTTTTATAAAAAAACCTGTTTACATCTTCCAGATGGCCTTCGAAGACTATCCTGGAAGATTCCGCTATCTCCATCGCTTTGGGAGATTTCTCTTCAGTAGTAAGTGGTCTGGTCAATGCATTGATCACTTCATCAAAACAGTCGCTAACACCCTCTTCGATTTGTTCCGGTACGCTGCATTCACAGGCGATGTTTTCCAGAACAACCCGCACATGGGGTACTCCTCCTGCCAGGGAGGCGGCTTTGGCATCGCTGGCGAATCCCATGTATACCAGCGGTACGGCCGGTCTGCCGTATTTCTCAACAAGTACTGCTTCGGACACAAGGTCCTTCGTACACCCTCCTCAGTCGCCTACGGCGCCGACAACCGCATCAACGCCCCGCACCCATTCTTCGAACTTAGACATATCGCCCTGTACTTCCCGCAGGATGAACCAGCTTGTTTCGCAAGAAGGATATCTCTCCTTAAATTTCTTTTCGAATGCCTCCATAATAGGCCTGGCTGCCTGTTTGGAACAGCAATACATCCCTATTTTCCTATTCTCCAGATCCGTTAAACGCTCCGAAATACCCGTCAGCGGAATCGGGTCTGCTTCAGCCCACGGGCCAAGTGCCTGATAGAGGCTGTTCATTTCAGATAATATCCTCCGAAAAAATTCAATCTTCCCTGATAGTGATTATGGCTTGAACATTACCTTAATCGATTCATGCGGGTTCAGGGCTGTTTCAAAGGCTTCCGGTACCTTTTCCAGTGGAAAAACATGTGTGACATGTTTACTGGCTGATATTATCCCTTCCTGCATTAGCTTGATCGACTGTTCGCGCCGGACATCTCCGTCTCCCAGTGTGCCCCAGGCGTTTTTGATGGAAAATCCCTGTCGCGTATCCGCGGCCTGTTTTTGAGGAGAGCGATGCGGTGAACCCGGGACCTGCTCGAGGTTGGGATGAAGCGCATAATGAGCGTAATAAGGCTCTGATGTAAGCCATACGGATCCCATGGGTTGTACTACGGAGATTGCCTGTTGAAAATTAATCGGCCTCCTGGAAGTCTCAATTACCACGTCTGCCCCCCGCCCGGCCGTCTCGGCCATTACCACCTTAACGACATCCTGCTCCAATTCGTTGATAACCACCTTAGCTCCAAGCTCGCCGGCTGCCTGGAGCCTTTTGGTGGAAACATCGCTGACAATTACCTTTTCAATACCTTTCTTTTCAAGCCAGGCCAGGGCAGCCAGTCCCATCAGTTCCTGTCCCAGAATGACTACAACGTCACCCGGCACGGCTTTATTGGCCAGTCCGATACCCAGGATAGTCGGCTCGAAGAGCGCCGCATCCAAACAGGAAACATCATCCGGGAGTTTCCAGGGCTTATTATTGCCGACATAGGGAATTAAAAGGTATTCGGCCATACTTCCGTTTATCCATGTCCCGCTCGATCCCTCGGTGGGACGCATACAATTGCTATAATTACCGGCCTTACATTGCTCGCATTTAAGACAGGGCTGGAAGGCATAGCCCGCAACCCGATCGCCTACTTTGAGAGAAGTGATCCTGGAGCCTACCTCTACCACTTCTCCGCTGTTTTCATGACCAAGCACTATTTCCGTACCGACATAGTCCGGACAGGCCTTTTGCCACCATGCGGTATCTTTTATGTTACAGATACCGCTCGCTTCAACTCTGATCAATATTCCATGGCCGTCGATACCGTCTTCAGCCTGGGGACGTTCAATCTTTTGTATTCTGATATCATGCGGTCCGTAATAAATAGCTGCCTTCATTTTCATCTGTCTAACTCCTGCTGCGGTACTCCATATTGAATCTACAATTTATCAAAATTAATCAGATATTACCGGTTTTCAGGTATAATGTAACAAAAATAACCAGTGATCAAGAATGTCAGCGATAGGCATGTTTTCCGGGTGGTTGTCTATCAGGAATGAACCCGTCTTAACGACTTAAAGTATAACGCATAGAAGGATATATTTCGAATATTCCCGAAAATGGCAACAAAAACCACAGGCCTATAAACGGTCTCTTTACAGTAACTATTTCTGTTTAGTATCGTCCCGCAGGCTGAGAAATGCAATACACAAATACCAATAATGTTATAGAAGAAATATATGTCTTGTCAGTCGTAATTGAAGCTGAATAACACGTAACTGTTTGTGCTTGTTCAGGCTTGTTCAGGCTGGACAAAGGTTGGCCGTAATCCTATAATTAAAAGGCTAAATCAAGTAATTCCGTTATGTATTTTAGTGATTATTGTTATTCATAAGGAGAATCTATGGTAGTTGAACCTGGAACCCACGTACAAGCAGAAATCGATGATAGAGATCAAACCACAATGGACAAACCCCAGATATTACAGGAGATCATCATTGAAGAGTTGAGCATAGATGGAATCTGTGGTGTATACTAAATGGCCTATTGTTTACCCGGTGACGTACAGCTAAGAAAAGAAAGCTGGGGTTTACTGTTTTATTCACAGAACCAGCACCGCTTGTTTTTTGTAAAAAGTAGAGAATGGCTTTCCCCTTTTCATTTCGATGGTACCTGGAGTTTCGACCGGTTGGCAGGTGATATAGTTCAACGCACAGGAGCTTCACAGGATCAGGTAAAAGAAACACTGGGCAGGACGATCGAAAAATTGCTGATGAACGGTTTTGTAATCCATGAATTATCCTGATTGGCCTCTTTCAGCCCCCGTGAATTTAACGTGGGAAATTACTCACAAATGCAATCTTCACTGCATTCATTGTCTCTCGGGAAGCGCGGATGAGCTGCCGGATGAGTTGGACTTTGAAGAGTGTAAGTCGGTTGTTGATCAAATTGCAGCCCTGAAGGTATTTGAAATCAATTTCGGCGGAGGAGAACCCCTGCTGAAAAGTTACTTTCCTGCTCTGTTAGAGTACATCCATGCCAGGGGCATAGTCACCTGTATCAGTACCAACGGAACATTACTGGATAGGGATATGGCATCCTTTTTTTCAACCAGTCCGCTGGTACAGATCCAGGTCAGCCTGGATGGGGCGACTCCGGAGGTAAATGACAGAATTCGCGGCAAAGGCACATATTCCAGGATAATACAGGGTATAGAACTCCTGGCAGAGCAAAAAGTGTCTTTTTCAATCAATACCGTGGTCACATCTCAAAACTACCATCAGTTGACCGATCTGAAATCGCTGGCAGGCTCATATGGGGCGAATTTGCGCGTTTCGAGGTTCAGGCCTTCGGGCAGGGCGAGAAGCTCATGGGAAATGCTCAAACTGAACGTCTCGCAGTTAGAAGAGCTGGCCAACTGGCTAGCTGAACATCCCGGGATTTTAACAGGAGACTCCTTTTTCTCTATTTCGGAAAAAGGCAGGAGAGAACTGGGGCTGGATGTATGTGGCGCCTGTAAGATGACCTGCTGCATAGATCCGGTGGGAGCAGTCTATCCCTGCGCCTTTATGCAGGCTGAAGAGTTTTATGCGGGAAGTCTGAGAAAGGACTCTTTTAAGGCTATCTGGGATAATTCTCCCGTTTTCCTGAGATTCAGAAAGCTCGAGCCGGCTTCCTGCAAGAAATGTCCACGTTTTTCTTCATGCCGGGGAGGCTGTCCCGCAGTAGCCTATTTCGTCAAGAACGATCTCAATAGTCCCGATCCAGAATGCCTGGCAAGCTGGTCAAAGGGCGTCTCCATACAGCCAGAAGATCAAAATTAACCGGGTATTATTTTAAAGGGACAATAACATGACCGGACAATTTAAGTATCTGTTTTCACCCCTGAAGATAGGGCAAGTTACCGTGCCGAACCGTATCTCTTTTTCAGCCCATTTGACCAATATGGCCGAAAACGGACTGCCCAGTGAGAGGCATCTCTATTACTGGGCTGAGCGGGCAAAAGGCGGAACGGGACTGATTATTACCGAAGAACAAACAGTACATCCTTCCGATCGGTCCTACGAGAAACTGGTGGAAGCCTATGATCCGGCCGTTGTTCCCATCTACCGCAGAATCACCACCGCTATTCATGAGTATGAGACCAAAATATTCGTGCAGCTTAACCATAACGGGGCCCAGGGCGATGGTTCAAATTCCCGCTTGCCGGTCTGGGGCCCGTCTCCTGTTGCCGATGTTCTTTTTCGTGAAGTACCCAAGGTGATGGAAATTGAGGATATCAGGGAGCTGATAGAGTATTATTGCCGGGCGGCCAATCATGTCAGGCAGGGGGGATTCGACGGCATCGAGCTTCAAATGGGACACAGCTCAGTCATTCGCCAGTTCATGTCACCTTTATCAAACCAGAGGACAGATGAATATGGCGGAAGCCTGGAAAACCGGTTGAGATTGGCGATCGAGGTTATCGACGCGGTACGCAATACCGTCGGCCGGGACTATACCCTGGGTGTTCGTTTGTGTGCGGATGAAATGATCTCCGGCGGACTGACCCTGAAAGATAATCAGGAAATCGCACCTCGTCTGGAGGCCACAGGAAAAATCGATTTTATCGATCTCAGCCTGGCTACCTTCTATAATCTATATCTGGTCGGCGCCAGCATGCATACCCCCCTGGGATACACCATTCCACTGGCCGCCGGGATCAAAGAAGTTATTAAACTGCCGGTTTTCTGTACCGGAAGGATCAACGATCCGGTTATGGCGGAAAGGGTCCTGGCCCAGGGACAGGCGGATATGATAGGAATGGTCAGATCGCAGCTTTGCGATCCGGAGCTGGCAAACAAGGCCAAAGAAGGAAGGCTGGATGAAATACGCTACTGCGTGGCGGATAATCAGGGATGCTACGGCCGGGTGGGAGTCAACAAACTAATCGGCTGTATCCAGAATCCGTCCGCGGGATGCGAAAAAGAACGCGGCATCGGTTCTCTGAAACACTGTGCCGTAAAGAAAAAAGTGCTGGTTGTGGGAGGGGGGCCGGCCGGAATGAGGGCCGCCCAGGTCGCAGCTATGCGCGGTCACCGTGTTATGCTCTATGAGAGAAACAACAAGCTGGGCGGTCAGATCAATATAGCCCGGCTGGGGGCAGGCCGTGATGAACTTGGTGCGGTCGCTCGCAACGAGGAAAACCAGTTAAAAAAGCTGCCGGTTGAGATACAACTGAACAAAGAAGTCACCGCTGAGATGGTACTGGAGGAAAACCCCGATGCCGTCATCGTAGCCACGGGTTCTGTCCCAAAGGAATCACCCGTTAACGGCGCCAGCGGTCCCAATATTTTCAATGTCTGGCAGGTGCTGCTGGGAGAAATCGAGACGGGTGAAAAAGTACTTCTTATTGATTATGACGGACACCATCAGGCCACGGCTACGGCTGAATATTTAGCCGATAAAGGCAGGAAAGTCCATATGCTGACGTCTTCACTGTTCATCGGCCAGGACCTGGGAGGGACCCAGGACATGTTTCTCACCCGCCAGAGATTACTGGGCAAAGGCGTCACCTTTACTCCTGATTTTGCCGTAATGGAAATCAAAGGCCTGGACGTGAACGGTTTCTATGTTTATACCAACGAATGGCAAACCGTTAAAGGACACGATTCTATTGTTCTGGCAATGGGAAACCGCGTGGAAGATGCACTGTATTTCGCTTTGAAAGGCCGGGTCAAGGAGCTTTACAGGGTGGGGGATTGTGTAGCGCCCCGCAAGATAGACATGGCCATCCTTGAAGGCGACAAGATCGGCCGTATCGTATAACCTGCCAGGAGAGACCTGATTTGACTGAATCCAGAGATATTTGGGTATTCCCCGAAATAAGCAGCCAGACCGGAGATATTTCAAAGGTGGGCCTGGGAATGCTCGGTGAGGCCCGTTACGTGGCAGAAAAAGTCGGGGGACGGGTCACAGCCCTTTTCTGTGGCGATGCCGGACAAGACCATTCGGATGTACTGCGGCAGTATGGCGTCGACCATGCCTGTATTTTTAAACACCCCCTCATGAAAAAATTTTCAGCGGATATTAACGCATTACCTATCGCTGAGAAGCTAAGAGAGGAGAGGCCATGGCTTTTTCTGGCAGGTAACACGGCGAGGGGTAGAGAGCTGATTGCGCGCCTGGCGGTTCTGACCGGCTCGGGAGTAGTAAACGGGTGCGTTAAAATGGACCTCGAAAACCCTGAAAGGCCTTTATTTTATCGCCCTGCCTATGGAGGGCAAGCCTGGGAGGAAATTGTTTTTCAGACCGGAGGGACTATGCTGGTGGCTATGGACCCGGCTGTTCTGAATAATACTCCCCGGGAATCACAAAACAATATAAAAACAACAATTGTTGAGCCTGCCGCGGATAGCTTGATTAATCGAATAAGGCACCTGGCTTACCTGCCGGCTGATTTCAGGACAGTGGATGTTTCGGAAGCAGATACCATTGTTGCCGCCGGGATGGGAGCGATAGACCGGGAATTGCTGCCGATGGTTAAGGAGCTGGCTGAGCTGATTGAGGCGGCGATAGGCACCACTCGTCCTGTAGTTGACGAGGGATTAATCGACCGTGAGCGTATGATCGGGCAAACCGGAAAGATAGTAAATCCGGAGATGTATCTGGCACTGGGGATATCGGGGGCCGGTCACCACCTCGGTGGTATTCAGGAATCCGGTTCCATAATATCCGTCAACCGCGACCCCGGGGCGCCTATTTTTCAAAATTCCGATCTGGGGGTCGTGGCGGACCTGAAAGCGGTCTTACCCGGACTGATCGAAAAAATCAAGCAAGCGAAGAAAGATGGAACAATCCTTTAACTCAAAATCGCATTTTGACGTTATAGTGGTAGGGGCAGGCCCGGCCGGCAGTATAGCCGCGCTGAAAATAGCCAAAGCCGGACTGAAAGTAGCCCTGCTGGAAAGGGGAAAACATCCCGGTTCCAAAAATATCTTCGGGGGATTGCTGCACAATACCCCTGTATTGAACGAAAATTTCCCGGATCTTTGGAAAGTAGCACCTCTGGAAAGGCATGTTTATCGCAAAACCCTCTCTTTTTTGACGCCGGAGTCGTCAACCAGCCTTGTATTCGAGACGGAACACTTTCAGGATTTGCCCTATAACGGGTATACCATTATGCGTCCTGTATTTGACAAGTGGCTGGCCGGAGAAGCGGTCAAACAGGGGGCGGTGCTGCTTTGCAACTGTACCGCTGACGACCTTGTGAGAAAAGACGGCAGGATCGCAGGAGTAACCGTTAATGGAAGGGAAGGTGAATTATCCGGCAATATCGTGATTGCGGCGGACGGTGTTCTCTCTTTCATAGCGGAAAAGGCCGGGCTGAGAGGTCCAATTCAACCGGAGCAAATGGGGCTGGGGATCAAACTACTGCTGGGTATGCCCCGGGAAACCATCAATGAACGCTTTGGCCTGGTAGGGGATGAAGGCGCTGATTATGCTCTCCTGGGTATGGCCGGCAATATCAGAGGGGGAGGCTTCCTCTATACCAACAGCGAGAGTATATCAATCGGTATGGTGGTCCATCTTGACTCCCTGCAATCATCAGGGAAAACTCCTTATGATATTTTAAATAAAGCATTGAAGTATCCCCAATTAGCCAAACTGGTCAGGGGAGGAGTGCCCCTGGAGTATTCCGCCCATCTGGTCCCGGAAGGAGGGCTGAAAGGGATTCCCGGCCTGTATGCCGGCGGCCTGATGATAGTGGGGGACGCCGCAGGCCTGTGCTATACCAACGGCATCAACCTGGAGGGCATCAACCTGGCCATGACCTCGGGCGCTATTGCCGCTGAATGCGCTATTGAAGCCGTGCAAGCCGGGGACTTCAGCGCTGAAAAACTATCTTCATACAGTAAGAAATTGAACGATAGTTTTGTTACCAGAGACATGACGACTTTTCGCAATGCCTCCGGTATGATGCATATTGACCGCCTGTTCGAGATATATCCTGAACTGGTCTGCGCCGTGTTTGAAAAACTTTATCGTGTCGAAGGTGTGCCCAGGGACAGGATATTGAAGCTTCTGAACAAAGAAGTCCGCCAGAGAGTTAAAACCATGGACCTGCTGAAAGACGGTATTAAAATCGGAAGAGCCCTGTTATGATCAATATCGAAAATTTGAGCCAAATAACGCGTTTTGACGTGGACGAGCAGCCGCATATCATACTGGACAAGGAAATATGCCGGAATTGCTCTCACCATGCCTGCGTAATGGCCTGTCCTGCTAAATGCTATGTTTTCAATGAGGAAACAGGCCGTATGGATGTGGCTTATGAAAACTGCCTGGAATGCGGTACCTGCATGATTTTATGCGATAATAAAGCGGTTGAATGGAGATATCCGAGGGGCGGTTATGGGGTATATTATCGCATGACCTGATACTGTGAACAGCATGAAATACGGAGTTGCTGTTAAATTCGGGATTACGAGTAAAAAAGCTGTGGCACAGAAGTAAAAATGAAAATAGTAGTCTGTTTGAAAGAAGCGGTAGATACCAGAGTGGACCTGGGATATGGTCAGGTCAGCGATGCCTTGATGCAAAAAGGCCTCTCCTTCAAGCCTGACCCTGATAGTCTCATGGCCCTGGCACATGCCCTTCAGATCAAGGGAAGAAACAAGTCCACGGAGATTATTCTGCTGTCTTCAGGCCCTGAAAGAGTTGAAGACTATCTCAGGGAAGGATTGGCCCAGGGGGTTGATAAGGCCGTTAGAGTCTGGGAAGATAGCTTAAAATATATGTCGGTCTATCAGAAGGCCAGGATTCTCTCAGGAGCCGTCCGTCTTTTATCAGCGGACCTGGTACTGGCAGGCAATAAAAGCCTGGATGATACCGGCGGATTAACCGCTCCTCTCGTTGGCGCCTGGCTGGATATGCCCTGTGTTTGTGATGTAACGGAGCTTGATTTGCAGGGCGATGAAAAATCAGTCAAGGTCTCACGCAGTGTGGAAAGAGGAATAAAAGAAAGCCTGCTGGTCGATATGCCGGCAGTACTGGCTGTGACAGGTACTCAGGCAAGGCTGCCTTATACAGGTGTGCAAAACATACTGGAGAGCCGCAGTTCAGCCGTTATCCGTTTTTCCCTCACGGACCTGGGAATATCACCTCTGGAACTGAGAAACAGTCCCACCAGGGTAATCCGGCTGTCCTTTCCCCGGCCCAGGCCCAGGCCAGTCCCTCTGGACAACAGCCTTCCCGCCTTTTACAGGGTGTTGGCCCTGTTGAAGGGGAACATCACAAAAAGAAAGGGAGAAATGGTCGAGGGGAACAAAGACGAGGCGGTTGACCGTCTCTTCGATGTTCTGGTCAAAAACGATATACTCAAATCCGCCGTGAAGAAATGAGCGGCTTCGTTTTTACGCCCTCCAAAGGTACCCGCCTTGATCAAAATGTCCGGGACTATTATCTGATCTCAAAAACGCCCGTCAGGACGCTCCGGATAAATCAGCCGCTTTATTCGCTTCTTCGAAAACTGGAAGAAGACAATTTCCAGACCGGACAGTTCCCGCCGGATAGCGGCAATCAAGGCTGGTTGCTTCAGATAATGCTTGCTCTGACTCAGAGGGGGTATTACCAGCTCCAAAAAATAGCGGACCTGGAGACCTTTCCCCTGATTTCTGTCATAGTGCCCGCCAGGGAAATATCTCAAGACCTGATTGAATGCCTGGAATCGATCTGCCGGTTGGACTATCCGGAAGACAAGATTGAAGTCCTGGTTGTAATTGACGGGCCTTCGGGAAGTACCCTGCGGTTTCCCTCACACAAAATTAAACGTATTACACTGGAGAAATCGGCCGGACCGGCCAGCGCCAGGAACATCGGGGCAGCCCAGGCCGGAGGAGACATCCTGGCTTTTCTGGATGCGGACTGCATTGCGGATAAAAACTGGCTGAGGGAAATAGTTCCCTTTTTCCAGGCAGGGGAAATAGGAGCAGCCGGCGGACAGGTGGATGGATTCTACAATGAAAGCTGCCTGGACCGCTATGAAAAGGTATCATCATCCCTCAATATGGGCAGGAGGATACTTTTCGATGGCAATTCAGATTCCACTCTCTATGTACCTACCTGTAATATGCTGGTCAGGAGGGAGGTATTTTCCGAAAGCGGAGGATTTATAGACGGCATGCGGCTGGGGGAGGACGTTGACTTCTGCTGGAGGATGAGAAAAAAGGGCTGTTATCTTCTCTATGTACCCTGTGGAACGATATCTCATAAACACCGCAATCGCTTTTTCCAGTTTCTGGTCCGCCGCGGCGCCTACGGCTCATCCGAAGCGCTGCTTTACCGCACTCACCGGGAAAAAAGGAAAAAGTTCCAGATTCCCCTCCCGGCGGGACTTTCTTTTGCGGTGATCCTGACTGCTATTCTGACATTGAATCCCTGGCCTCTGGTGCTTTTACCCTTTATCATGGGAATAGACCTGTGGCTTAAGTTAAGAACCCTGAAGGGTATCAATATCACTTTGCCCGGGATTACGGTCCCGGTTTCCGCTTTACGAAGCCATTTTTCTTTTTACTATTTCGCCTCGTTTCATCTGGTCCGCTACTACCTGATTCTGCTGGCGGGGCTGGGTTTTCTTTTTCATCCGCTCTGGTTCTTCTGTGCTTTCGCTCTACTGATCACATCCTGTGTGGACTTCGCGGTGAAAAAGCCGAAGTTAGTGTATCCCGTTTATCTTGGCCTATATATCGCGGAGCATGCGGCCTATCAGGTTGGTGTATTCTGGGGATGCCTCAAACTGAGGTATTTCGGCTCTTACCTGCCGGTCTTTAAGATTACCGGAGTGTGATGCTGTTCCGCTAACACAGGGGGGCTTTTATATAAAGGATATGGGAGATAAGGGGAGTTAAATCACCCTCATCCTGACCTTCTCCCATCGAGGGAGAAGGGATGGGAGAGAGCGAGACATTCAGGCAAAGAGAAGGAAGAGACAGGATCAAGAACTGAGAATTTGTTTTGGCACAACCAGCTTCTTCCTTTCGAAAAGGAAGACGGAAGAAGGATTTTGTTGAAATAATTGAAGCACCCTCTCCGGGTTATGCGTAAACGCCATGCTTCCTGGTATAGTCGATCATGGCCCTGACATTCTCTAACCTGGCGTTGTCCATGGCACAGGTAGATGACAAAATGTATCCGCCATCCCTTGCTGCCAGATCAACAAGCTTCCTGCAACGATCCTCCACATCCTGGATTGAGCCGGTCTGCAAAATGGAAGCAGGCATGCCGCCGCTGATGCAAAGGTGACCGCCCAGAACTTCTTTGGCCCTGAAAATATCCGTCCTGTCGAAAAGGTTATTCACCTTTCCTTCGGGCAGTTCAAGCAGGTATTCCAGCCGGGTGGTGTAATCCCCTTCCCAGAACACGCTGGGAATAAATCCTTTTTCAACGAAAGCCAGGACAAGGGCTTTAACCCCCGGCCAGTAGAATTTCTCAAATTGCTTTAACGACATAAATCCATCCGATCCACGGTGGAGAGCGATACTGACGATGGGATTCGGCTCTTTACTGACATGGGAAGTAGCCATTTTGATCAAAACAGGTGTCAGTTTATCAATGGCTTCCATGAGCTTGTCCGGCTGACGATACATATCCAGCATGGCGCCCCGCATCCCCCTGAGATAGTCGGAAACATAATCGAAAGGCGCATGCCCGCCCGGCTGGTATCCCGCCGGAAATCCGGCCTCCTCCATTTCTCTGATAAAAGCCCTCCAGGCCGAACCCCACTTCCTGGTTTCCCTGGCTGCCCTGAATACGGCCTCGAAGGCAGCCATAACCTCCTCATCGGCCAGCATGGAAAGCGGCCCCCCGGCCCGGCTGATATTAATGGATTCCATCAAGGGCGGAAGTTTTTGAAAAGCCGTCAATTTACCGGAAGTACGGGGCAGGTAAGTCCTGATGGCAAAATCGGTAGGATCGTTCAGGTAATCGTCATACTCATCGGCTTTAAGGTATTCGCCTTCGATATATTGTAGAGTGGCATCAGAAGATATACCGTGCCCGGGCCATTTTATCAGCTTGGTATCAACTGCCTCGTAGGCTGGTCCCGGTGTCTGTGGAAAGCTGCCGAAAATATCCGGCTGGAGGTCCATAATGATGTTTTTGTTGGCCGCAATCCATCTTTCGCAGTCGTAGTGCGCTTCCTCGAAGGTCATCCCGGCATACCTTGCTGCCAAATAACCGCAGTTAATGCTGATAGGGATCCTGTCGGGAATATTCAAGTGTACAGCATCCACTATTCGCTGAAGCCTCTGCCGGTAGAGGTCACATTTTGTATTATCCATACCTTTGATCCGATATTTTATCAGGAAGTCGAACTGAGAAATATCGATAGCCGCCTGTTACAGCTTTCAGGTCGACTCCTGTAGCGTTCTTTCCGCCCGTATGGCGGCCGTCGCTCCATCACCTACCGCTGTGCTTACCTGTCTGGGCGAACCGCTGCGTATGTCACCCGCAGCGAAAATACAGGGATTCTCCGTTGTCATTTTTTCGTCAACAATAATCTGTCCCCCATTATCCAGCGGAATAATATCCTTAAGGTATTCCGTATTGGGATCGAGACCGACATGGACCAGCACGCCATCCACTTTCAGTGTCTGTTTGCGGCTGCTGGCAGTATCCGTCAACTCAAGGCCCTCTACCTTGCCGGTCCCGATGACCGCATCTACCTTTTGCCCGCAAAGGATTTCCATTTTCGGGTTAGCGGTGGCCCGTTCCTGCAGAATCGCGCTGGCCGTGAGTGCAGGCATGGCCTCAACAAGATAGACTTTTGTGGCGTATTTTGTCATGTAGAGCGCATCGGTCAATCCGGTGTCTCCGCCTCCGCAAACTGCCACGATACGGTCGCTATATTCTCCGCCGTCACAAAAGGCACAATGGAAGATACCTTTTCCCTGTAATTCCTCTTCACCCGGGACTCCCATCTTTTTCTGGCGGCAGCCTCCTGCTACGATTATTACGCTGGTAGTATAACTTTTCCCTCCCAGACAGGTGACCACTCTGCAACTGGAAAAAAGCTCGATTCCGCCGACTTCTCCTTGTTCGAGTTTCAGACCGTATTTGGTGGCCTGTGCAACCATCTGAGAGGCAAGCTGCGCGCCCGCGATCCCCTCGGGAAATCCCGGATAATTTTCTATCCACTCAACATTCTTTACCGGCCCCCCGAATGACTCTTTTTCCAGTAGAAGAGTCTTTCGCCTGGCCCGGCTAAGATATAAGCCTGCAGCCAATCCGGCCGGACCTCCTCCGATAATAACCACGTCATAATCAAACATGCCTGTTTCCTCCTGAAAAATTCGCTGGAATAGTTATATGATAGAGATAAGACGCCTGTTTCCAGGCAGTTTCGACGCACTAATAGACGCCGCAAATGCCGTCAATACTCAGTTCCTCGATTACTATTTCTCCCAGTATCTGGGGCTGTTCCTTGTTATCAAACATTTCCTCTTTTAAGTCGGTACAGACTGTTTTACCCGTGGAATTTGGCATTACTTAATAACCTCCTGTATTAAAAACGCTATTCATTTCGGCTGACTCTGTAAATTAAGAGTATGGCTGTCCTGCAAAAAGGTATTAAAATCAAAATCCACCCCGCCCTGAGGATGCTGACCGACGGGAGATAAGGAAGCGTCGGTATCCAGCATGACATCCACAGTAGTTATACAATTGAATAACAGACCTTTTTGCATTAACGTCAGAGTATTAATTAACAAAATCAATCCAGCCAAGGTCTGAAATCCAGTATCCCTTTGCTGATTACTGGAACTCAGCCTTTGCTGGAATGAAAAAATGGGCCTCGCGTATATATTTAACGAGCTTTAATATTATCCGGGTTGCTGATATTTCATATATGCCGGTATGACGTCCCCGTACTTTCTCACAAGCTTTTCCCAGTTCGCCGGGAATTCAATTTTCCTGGTTATTCGCTGGTGAATGGATGCACCTGTAAGTATGCCCATTTGATTGCCTGGCCCTCCAGCGACTATAATACGGATCAAGTCAGGACTGCTGAAAATTGATATGGAGTCCTGTGCGTTCATAAGCGGTCCGTTTTCACCCGGCAAAGGGAAACCGGGAGAAATGCCGTAATATTCGCGAAGCTGGTAAAGCGGAGCGCGGGAATGTTCGTAAAGGAAATCTCTTATCATCTGCTTTGTCCAGCCTTTTCCAGCCAGGAAGCCCGCGTGTGCCGGATTAATTATGAGCCATAGTAGTCCTCCGTCATGGGGTGAAAGATTATAGGACAGGCCTCTTAAAATACCTTTATCATCGCTGCCGTAGGGGCACATCTGCCAGAAAGAATTAGGGCTTGAGACCGTTATAGTGCTGTCTTCCCTGGTAAATCCGCATTCGACATGGTACGGCTCCCAGGGAGAGTCCTCCTCATTCTCGGCCACAACCATTGTATATTTACCCGGATTTCCCATTACGCCCATGTCCTCTATTCCCGGTCTGGCTGTTCCGGTAGCCCTGATAATAAGCTGCATGGCACGGCCTATAGCGGCATTGGCAATATTACCCGGGCTTAACATGCCCGATTTGCTGTTAATGTGCAGGTCGTTGCGTACCGGTCCGTTTATTACCCAGAAGGGAACCCAGGAACCGGTACTTACTGTCCATCCCTCAAATCCGGACCTGGGATCCAGCAGGTCTTTCAGTCCGGCAATCAGCAAGGGCATATGGGTCGGCAAAGCGCCGGCCATCACCGCATTGATCGCCACTTTCTCAACCGTCACTTTCCCGAAGCGGGGCTCGATCTTACCGATCAAACAATCGGGAGCAAGATCTGTCCCGGAAAGCATTTCCCTTACCGCCTCCTCGGTCGGCAGCAAAACAGGCAGGCCGTCTGTCCAACCTCTCTTGTAGAAAAAACGGTTGACTTCCTCGATATTACCCTTGAAGACAATCCTGGGCGGCGTCTCAGGTTCAGCCGCTTTTGGCTCTTTTTCTTCTTCCGTCAGAGGTCTGGTCAGGTTTGAGACAAGCTCATCCATGAAGCTGCTGACTCCAGACTCAATTATATCATCAACGGTACATTCACAGGGAATGGATTCCGATAATATTCTCACTCCGGGGATACCCCTGATCGCGGCGGCTGATTTACCGTCTTCAAGAAAACCCTGGTTGGCGATTGGTACTACCGGTTTATTAAGCTCTTCAATTAAAACTGCATGAGACACAAGGTCCTTCGTACATCCCCCTCAGTCACCGAGGGCGGCTATTACTCCGTCAAGGCTTTTTACCCAGTCATCGAATATTTGCCTGTCCTCGGCGTTCATCTTCGTGACGGGGTAGCTCATCGTCTGCTCATACCAGCTTGTCTGGCAATCGGGATATCTTTCTTTCAGTTTTTTCTCTACTACCTTTAATATCGGTCTGGCTGCCGGTTTATAGTTGCAGAAAATCCCGATTTTTTTACCCGTCAGGTCAGCTAACCTGGGGGAAATTCCCCTGGGAGGTATGGGATCGATTTCTCCCAACGGGCTAAGCACTTCATATTGGTTGCTCATACTGGTGTCTCCTTACGGAAAGACTTTTCCTGTATCATACTGTGTTCAATATACAGGAAATGGAATAACACTAATAAATTTAGTATCAGCCAGAGAGTCAAAAAATACAATACGTAATAATCTATAATATCATGTGATAATTCTATTAAAATAACAAATTCAACCCGCTTGAATAAAAATTCAGCAGGAAAAGTTTGTATTTTAGCAGCATGACGGGTCTGGAGCAGGTGACGGGAACTACCGTCACCTGCTATGACGACAGGGCGCTAACGCCACTTATCTACTGAGGCGGAAGAGGGTTCACCCATCTCCCAGAACTGGGTTTCCCAGGCGCCCAGGCGGCCGCCGGTTACGACAATATAAAAGGCATCAGGATCGGGGAAAACATGGACCAAAGTCTTGGGGTCGAGACTGGTATCGGCATACCAGGCGGGATGATGCCCCGGCTTGCCGAGTGTAGGGATGAGGCTGTTTTTGTAAAACACGCTGTCTCTCCACTCCTCGATGGTTGTTTTGGTATTTTCCCAAAGCCATTTTTTTACATCGCTCTTGGTGGTTAGACCATTCCGTTCAATAAGCACTTTAGCTTCTATCGGCCCCATAAGAAGCACACAGTAGCTACGGTGCTTGTTGATACGCAGGGTCTTGGTGGCATCATTGAAGTCATGGCTTCTGAAACCGCCCTCTCCGCCAAAAAGCGTGACAACGCTTTCTTTTGCTCCGTAACCTCTCTCCACGTGGAATGGCTCCCATGGACTGGCCTTCTCATTTTCAGGGATTGCGAATCCCTTGGCAGCTACGTTGCCTAATGCGCCCATAAGGTTGACGCCGGGCAAGGAACCTCCCTGATTGATTATAATCATGCGCAAAGCCCGCCCGATAGCCATGTTGGCCAGATTTCCCGGCCCCGCTGCGTTTATGTCCGCATTCATACCGATCTCGTCTACTATCGGGCCGTTTATCACCTGCATGAAAGCATATGAACCCGCCGATCGTACGTAGTTGTAATACCAGGGCTCAGCCAGGAAAGCCTCTACCGTAGCCAGTAATACCGGCATATGGTTGGGCCTACATCCGGCCATTACAGCATTGATCGCCACCCCCTCAACGGTGGACTGCCATGATTCCGGCGGCATTATACCAAGTACTTCATCAGGAGTGTGGCTTGTTCCTTTCAACATCGCCTTGACCGCTTTCTCAGTAGGCGGCATTATGGGAAGTCCGTCCGTCCAGTGCCGGGCGTAGTAGAAACGGTTTACTTCTTCAATATCTCCCTTGAAGACAATCCTGGGGAGCTGTTCCCTTTCTTTAGCCTTGGGCGCTCTCTCTTCTTCGGTGAGAGGGGCTAAAAGACCTTTGTAAACCTGATCCATCAACTGCCCGGCCTTCTCTATCGCTTCCGTCCCTTTCTGGTCTATAGGCAAAGAAGTAAAGGCCGCTCTAAGATTCATACCTTCCTCGTCATTAGCTGCCAGGTAATCCTGCTTGAAATAATCAACGGTAATATTTACCGTTGGAACGCCCTTGCGTTCAACTACCGACTGCCAGTGGATACACCACCGCGTACAGGACCCTCAGTCGCCCGGGCCTAAAATAGCCGCGTCTCCTTTTTCAGCTACCTCATTCCACAACGCAGGTTCATCCAGGTGGTAATTATCGCTTTTCAGTACGTGTATTACATTGGACCTCGGAAAACGTTCACGAATATGATGGACCACGCCTTCCAGCACTTCTTCCATCTGAACCTTGCGTGTGACGTTGATAACATACACCGTTTTATCATTTAAGTCTGTAAGACGCTCTACCAGAGGTGTCAACTTCGGCGGAGTTGAGATACCGCGCGGATTTAAAACCTCGTAAATTGCGGAGTCTGTCACTGATCCTCCACCTCCTTTTTAAACATAATAAATTTGATAGTTACCTGTATAGCACGACCGTTTTGAGGGTCTCACCCGTTTGAAAATGACTGCTTTGTCAACATCAGGCCATATGCCAGCCCCCGTCTATGAATATGGTCTGACCCATAATCTGCCTGGAGACATCGGAGACCAGGAAAGTGACAAGATTGGCGATATCCTGGACTGTGTTGATTCTCCTGGATGGGATACGCGCTGCCATGGTTTCAGCCATTTCAGCAACGGACTGGTCATTGGGGATTTCTTTCGGGTTTACATTGTAGAAAGCCAGGGGATTGGGAATATCCTTGAGGGTAAGATTGGTAATGACCCAACCCGGAATAATGGCGTTGACATTGATGCCTTTGGGCCCGACCTCCATGGCTACCTGCCGGGTCAATCCCTGAAGGGCTACTTTTGCTACACCGTAGCCGGACTTGTAGGGCATAGCGGGCGGACCGAGTATTCCGGCATGGGATGATGTAGTGCAGATTTTACCGGACTTTTGCGCTATCATACCCGGCAGAACCGCGTTCATGCAGTTGACTGCTCCCTTGAGATTGACATCCATCATCCTGTCCCATCTCTCTTCATCGGTTCCCGGCATTTCCATACCGCTTTCTCCGCCGGCATTGTTGATTAAAATATCTATCCTGCCGAACTCCTTCAGCGCTATTTCCACCATTTTGTCTACCTGGGAACTGTATGCCACGTCGGCTGCAACGGCAATAGCTTTTCTGCCCAGCGCCCTGACCTCGGAGGCAGTGGTTTCAGCCCCGTGTTCGTAGACATCAAGGTCTATATCGTTGCAAATAATGTCACACCCTTCTTTCGCCAGCGTCAATGCGATTCTTTTTCCCTGACCTATCTGGCTGGCAGTACCTGTGACAAGCGCCACCTTACCTTCAAGTCCATAATCCATCGTCTGCTCCTTATCATGTATATTTGTGTCGATACGTTTGTTTTTACCTGGTGAAACAAAAATTTCGAGGATTGCCTCTAATGAAAAACCAGTCGAAGGAAATACCCTTCAAACGCCAGGGCGCAGCGGCCTTCACCCTGATATAGTAAGCCATTATCTTGAGTATCATCCAACAGCGAGCAAATTACAATACACAAAAACAAATAATATTATAGAATTTGCCGATAGCATGCTTCAAATACACTTCCCTCAAATACCTGTATTACAGATTCAAAAGGGGCCGGCAGGCATTGACTGTAACCTTATTTGAATACGTTTGACTGTCTCAACGGGTAACTAAAAAGTTCGTTGTGGAGGGCTTAAACGGATGATATAATTCAGAAATACCTGGTTAACCAGGCCTTCCACCAAAGTAATCTGCATATCACTGTACCTCCGAGGTCTACTTTAAAACGAACAGGAGTTTTTCATGAATAAAACACCGGCGGAACTGTACAACGAAAGACTTAACAGAATAAATGACGCTATCCAGCTTAAGGTGCCTGACCGGATACCTACCTTTGTACATTTCGGACTCGAAGCGGCCAGGTACATCGGGATGAATTTTGAAGAGGCCCACTACGATTGCGAAAAAATTCTAATGGCAAGCAAGAAAATAATCAAGGACTTTCAACCCGATGTTTTCGGCAGCTTCCCCTTTTCCTCCGGGGCTGCCTATGAAGCGGTAGATACAAAGACAATGAAGTGGCCCGGACACGGGCTTCCTTCAGACAGCAATATACAATATGTGGAAGGCGAATACCTGAAAGCCGATGAATATGATCTTTTTTTTGAGGACCCTACTGATTTTGCTATAAGGACATACCTGCCGCGCACGGCGGGTAGTTTTACAGCTTTTGGAAAGTTGCCGCCCCTCAGGGATGTCATGCACTTCGGCCGTGCAGCCGGTCCGATGAACGCATTCCTTGATCCTGAAATCATCGCAGCCTGCGAATCGGTACATAAGGCAGCGAAAGAAGTGCAAAAATGGAATACAGCCTGGAAAGACTATATAGATGAAATGGAAGCGCTGGGCTTTCCGGCAGTATACAGAATGGGGCCTCTTTCCCCCTTCGACTATCTATCAGACTTTCTCAGGGGTATGCGAGGCACTATGCTGGATATGTACCGTCAGCCGGACAAGCTTATAGAAGCGGTAGAAAAACTGGCGCCTGTCCTTCAGAGAAGTATCGCATTCCAGACCAGGGGCGGAACAAATATGGTGGGTATGGCCCTTCATCGCGGGGCCGATGGTTTCATGTCTCTGAAGCAGTTTGAAAAATTTTACTGGCCGGGCGTCAAGTCGATCGTCCTGGCTACTATAGATGCCGGTTTTATCCCCAGCATGTTCTGGGAAGGGGATATCACATCGCGCCTGGAATTTCTTCTGGAGCTTCCGGAGGGTAAGGTATTACATCGCTTTGACCGTACAGATATAGCCAGAGCTAAAGCGGTCCTTGGCGGCCATCAGTGTTTCGGTGGAGGAGTACCCCCTTCTCTGCTGCAAACGGGGTCGGTCCAGGATGTCCGGGAGTTTTGTAAGAAACTGATAGGTATTGCCGGTAAGGATGGGGGCTTTGTTATGATGACCAGCTCTTCGATGGAAGACGCCAGGCTGGAAAACATCAAGGCCATGATAGATGCCACCAGGGAGTACGGACGCTACGTTTGATCCCCTGTATACGGTTTCACGGAAATAATAGCGGACTTGAAGTTCTTCATGGAAATTTGTTTTGAAACATGGAATAGGAGAGCGGATTGAATAAACAATGGTTGGAGTTGACTCCGCAGGAAAAACGTCAGTGGCGTATCGATAAGGCGCTCGCAGCCGGGGATATAAACTTCGTTAACGCGGAGGCTGAACAGGCCTATAAGAAAAGAGTGAAGCGATTAATCGACGCCTACCTGGTATGCGAGCCTGACAGAGTACCGGTATCAATAAGCGCAGGTACAATCCCGCTATATCTGGCCGGTATCGATTATAAGAAAGCTATGTATGACTATAAGAAAGCGGCTGATGCCTGTGAAAAGTTCAGCCGGGATTACGATATAGATACCTTCGTCAGCCCTGCTATAATTATCCCGGCCAGGGTATACGAACTGCTGGACTATAAATCCTCTGTCTGGCCGGGACACGGGCTTCCTGATACCGCTACGCGCCCCCAGTTTGTAGAAGATGAGTATATGAAATCCGATGAATATGATGCACTGATCCGTGACCCCTCGGATTTTTACGTAAGGAAATTTTTGCCCAGGGTATACGGAACGCTGTCGTCGTTCGGTAAATTCGGTCCCCTCTCGGGCGTTACCATGCCTGCGACGTTATACATGGCGCCCTGTGCCGATCCAGAGGTACAGGCTTCACTGCAAAAACTTATAGATGCCGGAAAAGAGCTGGCCGGATGGATGAAGATCACCACGGATTTCAACCGGAAAGCGATGGAATCGGGGCTGCCTTCCATCACGAGGGGCAGTATGGCTACCGCGCCTTTC
This sequence comes from Dehalococcoidales bacterium, assembly GCA_016926695.1. Next base: position 28,294 of record JAFGOB010000171.1, read on the forward strand.
GATGCACTCGGAGATACCCTCAGGGGGACAAAGGGGATAATGATGGACATGTACCGGCAGCCCGAAAAACTGCTGGAGGCGTTGGAAGTGATAACGGATATTATGATCAGTAATACTCTGGCCAGCGCCAATGCCTCCGGATGCCTGACAACATCCTTTCCTCTTCACAAAGGCGCCGATGGATTCATGTCCGACAAGCAATTCAGGACATTCTACTGGCCTTTCCTAAAAAAGGTAATACAGGCCCTTATAAACGAGGGTTTGATAATGTCCCTCTTTGCTGAAGGCAGCTACAATACCCGGTTGGAGCTGGTCAATGATTTTCCCAGGGGGACGGTTACCTGGATATTCGATCAAACGGATATGTCCAGGGCTAAGAGTATTCTGGGGGATAATTGCTGTATTTCAGGCAATGTTCCTTCATCAATGCTGTGTACTGCCGCTCCGCGGGAAGTCAAGGAGTACTGCCGTAATCTGATAGAGATATGCGGAAGAGGAGGAGGTTACATTCTCGCCGGCGGAGCCGTGGATGTTGATAACGCCGACCCGCGTAATCTACAGGCCATGATGGAAGCTGCTAAAGAATACGGGGTATATTCTCATACTGTAGCTTCCCCGTAGAGAAAATTGAGCCCGGATTATATGGATGAGGAGGATATTAAGAACAAGGTATCATCATTCGGAAAGTGCCCCGTATAAGAATATTCTATGACATTATTTAATTTTGTGTATTGATATTTGTTCCGTATTGGATGATACTAACCACTAATACAGGCTTTGTTTTAATTTTCCGGGCTTTTGTAAAGGGTGGAATTTGACTTTTTATCAGCGGGTATAACCCCGAAATAAAGACCGGATCGAAAATACACGTAACAAGCAATGTAGCCCCTGGGTAATTCGCTTCTGAGAAATTTTCACTGATATTGGCTCAAGGAGATAAAGAAATGAGAATGAAAGCCGCAGTATATCACGGACCCGGTATTATTAAAATTGAAGAAATCGAACGTCCCAGGGCTGAGGATGGAGTCGGCGGACTTGGTGTAGTCTGTAAAGTAAAGACATGTGCTGTATGTGATATCATGGATCTGCCTGCTTTCACCAAGGGTATACAGATAACTGTTCCCGGAGTAGCTATGGGGCATGAGTGGAGTGGAGAGGTAGTTGAGGTAGGTCCGAACGTAACGGCCGTCAAGGTGGGTGACAGGATTTACGGGTTCGCTATCCGTCCCTGTATGAAATGCGGTCCCTGTATGGCCGGGGATTACGGACACTGCAATAACTACCGCGAAGGAGGAGCCGGGCATCGCATTCACGGGGCATTTGCCGAATATCTCCTGCTTCCTTTTGCCACAGCCGGGAATATTGTGAAAATTCCTGATGAGCTAACCTATCGAGATGGAGCGCTGATAGAAGCAGCCCGTCTGAGTTTCGGACTGGCCCAAAAAGTCGAGGCCGGTGACTATGTGGTCATTTTCGGTATGAAATTCCTGGCGGCGGCGGCTCTCGCCCGTATAAAACAAACGGGACTGGCAAAAAAAATTATCGTTGTCGATACATCCAAAAAAAGGCTGGAGAAAGCCAGGGAACTTGGTGCGGATGTGGTTGTTGATGAACGTGGTGAGGATGTGGTAAAAGTAGTAATGAAGGAAACAGAGGACGAAGGCGCTCAGGTAATATTTGAAACGACCGGAAGACCTGCTTCTTTCAAACTGGCCTTGCAGGTGGAGGCAGAGGGCAACGTCAAGACAACGCCTGTTTGCAAAGGGGGGACAGTATGGCTTACTCAACCGTACGAAGACCCTGTTACGTTTACAGGAAGTCTCCTTAAAGGGGGTGCGGCTATCCGTCATCCCTGGGGAACGATTGAGGGCTTTACGCTGTTTAAACCGACAGTTGAGTGGATGAGGAATGGCGGTATACCTGCTGATAAGGTCGTCACCCATATCTATCCTCTGGAAAAGACCATGGCGGCTTTTGAGGCGGCGTTGTACCATCCCGATTCGATCAAGGTAATAGTAGAACCCTGAATGTCACAGGAAAGGGATTTCGTAAACATGGTATTATTTAAGAATGTTTACCATCCCTCCAGGTTATTGATCTATACCGACAAGAGTTGAACGGTAACCACTTAATAAGTTTATTCACTGGAGATAGAATGGTCGTTGATGCTATGATTGTGAGAGCCCTATTATGACAGCGTTTATTATCAGAAGACTTCTCCAGAGTATTGTCGTACTTATCATTGTCACTGTGCTTGTTTTTGTGGCGATGCGGCTTTTACCCGGAGACCCGCTGTTGCTCTTTATTCAGCAGGGACAGGCGTCCGAGATGCAGGAAGAGCAGCTTGAAAAGTTAAGGCATGAATATGGGCTGGACCAGCCCATGGCTGTGCAGTATTTCACATGGATCGGAAATATGTTCCGCGGTGATCTGGGCAAGTCGATCTTTTACGATGAAAACGTTACCAATCTTATTGCCGACCGTTTGCCGGTATCGCTGTACATGGGAATGATAGCCTTTGTTCTGAGCGGTATAATAGGGATACTGGCAGGGATAATCTCCGCTATCAAACGGAATACCTGGATCGATAATGTGGTGACCGTTTTAGCCAATATCGGGATTACTATCCCGGTATTCTGGCTGGGTATCATACTCATATATTTCATCTCTCTGAAATTCCATTTATTGCCGACTGCCGGATATACCTCGCCCTTTGATGATTTCTGGCTGAGCACCAAGCAGCTAATAATGCCTGTTATCTGTCTTTCACTTTTTCCTCTGGCCGCGATGGCCCGTCAAACACGCTCAAGTATGCTGGAGATAATCCGCCAGGATTTCATACGTACGGCTAAGGCCAAAGGCTTGAGAGAAATGATAATAGTTTTCAGGCACGAGGTTAAAAATGCAATTATCCCGGTAATAACATTGCTGGGTATGCAGATTTCTCTTGTGGTCGGCGGTATGGTACTTATTGAGGCTGTATTCAATATACCTGGCATGGGCAGGCTTTTGGTGAGTGCTGTTTACAGCCAGGACTACGCCGTGGTACAGGCCTGTGTCCTGGTAACCGCCGTCGCGGTTGTATTGAGCAATCTGGCAGTCGATATTTCCTACGGGTGGTTCGACCCCAGGATACGGTTGGGGAGGAGTTAATAGTAATGTCAAACTCAAACGGTGTTACCGTTGTGGAAACAGAGATACCGCCTCAATACAGTGAATTCAGGCGAGTAATGGGTGTGTTTTTCAGACGCCCCCTGGCGGCGATCGGATTTGTCATCATCTGCATTTTCATCATAACTGCTATTTTTGCACCTTTGCTGGCGCCTTATGATCCGTATCAAATGAATTTGAAAGAGCAGCTACAGCAACCCAGCAGAGAGCATCTTCTCGGTACAGATGCTGTAGGCAGAGATACACTCAGCCGTATTATTTACGGCAGCCGGACCTCCCTGATAATCGGTATCGTTGCAGTGGGAGTGTCTGCCGCTATCGGCGAGCTTTTAGGTGTAGCCGCAGCCTATTTCGGCGGCGCCGTATATGCCGTTATCATGCGTTTTGTGGATGCGCTCATGGCGATTCCTCCGATACTGATTGCATTGATTATTGCCGCGGTCATCGGCAGCGGCCTCACCAATGTTATTTTTGCTGTGGGCATTGGTATGATCGCCCCGCAGGCGAGGGTTATGTGCGGGCAGGCCCTCAGCATCAAGCAGAACGACTATATTCTGGCAGACCGGGCTATGGGGGCGCGCGATGTTACCGTCATGCTGGATCATATAATACCGAATGCCTTTCCTCCGCTTATTGTTCTGGCTACCATGCAGATCGGAAGCGCCATCCTGCTGGAAGCCGGTCTGAGCTTCCTCGGTATTGGTATAGCTTCACCTGAAGCAGCCTGGGGTAGTATGGTTTACGATGGATATAACTATCTCCTGACAAACCCGGTGTTGTCTATTGCTCCGGGGGTAGCTATCATGCTGGTTGTGTTCGGATTTAATATGATGGGTGACGGACTCAGAGATGCGCTTGATCCGAGATTCCGCGGAATATTCTAGGATTCGCGGAGCTTAACCGGAAATAATAAAGATGGAATTGTTCGATGTCAGTTTTATTGCAGGTTGAAGGTCTTAAAACTCACTTTAAGACCTTCCGGGGTCTGGTAAAAGCCGTTGACGGCGTTTCTTTCAATATAAATGAACGTGAAATTGTCGGCATAGTAGGTGAAAGCGGATGCGGCAAAACCGTAAGCATGCTCTCGGTTATGCAGTTGATTTCTTCGCCGCCGGGAAAGATCGTAGATGGCAAGATTATTTTCGAAGGACGGAACTTACTTAATTTCCGCAGCGAAGATAGCCGGATGAGGTCAATACGCGGTGGTAAAATCGCCATGGTTTTCCAGGAGCCGATGACTTCACTGAATCCCGTGCTGACTATCTGCCGCCAGATGACAGAGATGCTTGAGGCGCATTTGAACATGGATTCCCGATCAGCCAGGGCAAGGGCCATCGAATTGTTAAAAATGGTAGATATTCCCGATGCCGAGTCACGCATCGACGACTATCCTCACCAGTTTAGCGGAGGTATGCGCCAGAGGGTGATGATCGCCATGGCGCTTTCCTGTAATCCCAAACTGATTATTGCGGATGAACCGACCACAGCCGTGGATGTTACCACACAGGCCCAGTTACTCGAACTTATGACGGAAATGGTAACACGCCTGAATGCTTCTCTGGTCGTAATAACCCACAACCTCGGAATAGTCGCCCGCTATGCTCATCGGATTTACGTTATGTATGCGGGAAGAGTCGTGGAATCAGGTACCTCGGATGATATATTTCTATCTCCACGTCATCCTTATACCATCGGTTTGCTGAACTGTGTTCCAAGGCTGGATGAGGAAGAAGAACGGCAGTTAGTACCCATCGATGGTCTGCCTCCGAACCTGATCAATATGCCTCCAACCTGTGCTTTTTTGAAAAGATGTACATACAAGACCGAGAAATGCCGGTTGGAGCCCTGGCCGGAAATGCGCTCTGTTGACGGCAGCGGTCACCAGGTCCGCTGTTACGTAGATACCCGGGAGAAAAAATGAAACCAGATCGAGAAGAAGTTTTAGTCAGCGTAAAAAACCTGAAAATGTACTTTCCTGTAGTCCGGGGACTGTTCGAAAGAAAAGTTGCGGAAGTAAAGGCTGTGGACGATGTCAGCTTTAATATTAAAAAGGGAGAAACTGTCGGGCTGGTAGGTGAAAGCGGCTGTGGTAAAACTACCACGGGGCGTTGTATACTGCGCTTGTATGAGCCTACATCCGGGCAGATCATTTTCGAAAATACGGATATCTCCCGGCTTCATGAGCGTAAAATAAGACCACTTCGCCGGCAAATAGGGACTATATTTCAGGACCCTTACAACTCGCTTGATCCTCGTAAAAGTGCCGGCAATATTGTCGGCGAACCACTTCGAATTCACCATATTTGTAAAAATAAAAGTGAATATAAAAATCGTGTAGAAGAACTTCTGCGGGAGGTAGAGCTTGACCCGAGTATGGCTGACCGTGTTCCTCATGAGTTCAGCGGGGGACAGCGGCAGAGAATCGGGATTGCTCGCGCCCTGGCCTGCAATCCCTCTTTAATAGTATGCGATGAACCCATTTCCGCGCTGGATGTTTCGATTCAGGCCCAGATTATCAATCTGCTGAAGCGGCTTCAGTCAAGGCTTGGTCTGACTTACCTTTTCATTGCACATGACCTCTCGGTAGTGCGACACTTCTCTGACCGTATTGTTGTGATGTACCTGGGGCGGATCGTAGAAATTACCAAAGCGGGGGAATTATACAAGAATCCCCTTCATCCATATACCAGAAGCCTGCTTTCGGCTGTACCTATTCCCGATCCAAGGGTAGAAAGAAGACGTGAACGCATCATACTGAAGGGGGAAGTACCCAGTCCCTTGAATCCTCCTACTGGATGTCATTTCCATCCTCGCTGTTCCCTGGCAATACCGGATTGCGCTCAGGTTGCACCTCTTTTACGTGATGTCGGAGGGCATGAAGTCGCCTGTCACAGAGTATAGGCCTGATAGTTCGCTGAAGACCGGGTTAGCCGAATAATCATGATATCACTTTAGTCTGTATATATATTTTACATATCTGCAAATAACGCGTAAGTCATCTTTTGTTAAAAGTAAAAAAACCGGACCCCTTTAAAGGGCCCGGCTTTTTTACTTTAATATTATGTCCGTGAGACCCATGATCTCACAAGCTATCTCAAGGTCAAGTTTTATTCACCTAACCATATACTGCTGGCTGACCATGTTTTATGAAGATCAATAGTGCTGATGGCGCAATCATTAACAGAATCATCCAGAGCAGAGATACCAGGCCAGGTCCACAGCGGAATGGTTAAGGCCTTATCATACTGGATCGCTGTAACCTTCTGAAGCGCCTTATCAACCACTGCACGGTCTGTGCTGGTCACTGCTTCGGTGATGGCATCCAGCATCTCCTGAGGTTTATCCATGGAGCCGGTATGAACCGGAGCATGCCAGTAGAAAGCGGTATAGGTGGCGACAGGTTCCAGATCGGTCCCGGGATACCAGTATCGCAGGCCTTCCCATCCGGTTGAGGCCATTCCCATATCCATGAAAACAGGGACCGGTACCTTATTAATGTTGGCCTGAATTCCAACCTCACTCAAGTATCCCTGTATGGCTGTTAAGATATCGTCATCTTCGGTTGTGAGGGCATGGATAGTGGTTTCGAAACCATTAGCGTAACCGGCATCTGCCAGAAGCTGTTTGGCCTTGTCAGGATCATATAAGCGGGGCTCGAGACCCGGCACGTAAGAGGACTTATCAGGTAGAGCTATCTCGTACTGAGCTTCGCAGAACCCATATCCGTATGTCTTGACGATAGCAGCTTTGTCAATGGCATACTCTGCCGCCAATCTGACATCCGTGTTCGACCATGGCGAGTCAGAGTTCTTGCTGCTTGGCCATAGAGCATACATATATGCAGGGCAATGGTGAATTGTATATCCCTGTTGTTTAAGAGTGGCTGCATCACGAGGTACCAGACCGCTGATTATCTGGGCTTTACCGGCCTGGAACGACATCACGCCTGTTTGAGCGTTGGAGAATTCGAGATAGGTGATAGAATCCAGATAGGGCTCTCCGGTTTCCCAGTAGCCGTCCCATTTTTCAACTTTAAGAGATGATCCGCGTGTCCAATCCACGAATTTGAAAGGGCCTGTTCCTATAACACCGATCTTCGGCTGGTTGCCGCCGGCCTCTATTTCTGCTTTCGCAGCGGTCGGGGAGTTCATGGTTCCCCAAAGCTGGCCCAGTGCGGACAGAAGCTGGTTATCAGGTTGTGAAAGGTTAAACCTGACGGTGTAAGTATCGATGGCATCCACTGATTCTATATTGCCGAAGAAAGATTGACGTAAAAACTTGAAATTATCGATATTATACTTTACTGCCTCGGCATTGAAATCCGTTCCATCCTGGAATTTGATGCCTTCCCTGAGGTTGAAGGTAATAGTCTTTCCATCCGCCGATACATCGAAATCCCTGGCAAGAACGGGTATTTTATTATTATCCTTGTCATAAGATATCAAGTTCTCCCATATCGGAGGCTGGAGTATAGAATCTATGGGCCCCGCGGAATTAACGGGCGCGTCGAAGCTCATGATTTCACTAAGGTAAATAATAGAAAGGTCGCCGCCGTATTTTTTGTTTTCTACCGGAGCTGTTGCAGTGGTTGGCACAGCCGATGGTTTTGGCGCCTGTGTTGTCTTGGGTGGAGCTCCCGTCGAAGATGGTTGTGCCGGTGGGGCTGCTGTAGTTGTTGATACGGGTGGAGCTGGCGATTTAGTTGCTGCTGAAGTTGACGGAGAAGGACTAGATTCCGTACAGGAAACCAGTATCACCGCCAAAGCTGCCATTAAAATGATTACCAGTACTTTCTGCTTCACCTTTATCTGTTCCTCCTGAGATGATATTTGGCTTTTTTCACCGGAATAATTTTGTGCTGGATCATAAAGCAGTTTAGACTCACTGATCAAGTTTGTCAATAAATCGTATATGATATCTTCTTTGAGAGCAGAAAAGGAACTGAAATTATCGAGATCACTTTTCTATCTCTTAACAATATTGCCCAAGACTTGACGTATACGAATATTCTATGACATCATCAATTTTTATGTATTGATATTTGCAGCATATTGAGTAATACTAACTACAAGCTGGGCTTGGTTCATCGGATAATGAGTCTTGATGGCTTTTCAGGGCTCGCAGTGTGGAGGACCAGCTTTTTACTTTAGCAGGTTTTATGCCCCCTGTATCCTTTGCGGGGGGCGCTATTCGCGAAAAGAACGGGAGTTCTTCCCGGACTTGATTACCATTTTTTAAGAAACGCAACTGGTTCATGCCGGAAATACTGACCGGCTAATTGTTTATTGCATAAAAAAGAAAGGAGATAAGAAAATAGCAATGAGAAAGTGCCTGTTAGGAATCCTGGTTATTATTGCCTTGGCTGGCATGATTCTTTCCGGATGTGGCGAATCATCGAAAACCCCGGCTACATCTGCCGCGCCAGCCGCGACCACAGCCGCACCGGCTAAAACTGCCGCACCGGCCGCGACCACAGCCGCACCGGCTAAAACTGCCGCACCCGCCAAAACCACAGCCGCCGCTACGACCGCCGCCGCCCCCCAACCGGATGGGCAACCCAAATATGGCGGAAATTTCAAGATGATCAGCGTAAGCGGCATTACCGCCTGGGATGCACCTACCGAGACATCAAGTTTCCTGGATATGACGGTAAAAAATGTTGTCTATATGCCAATCCTGTATTTTGACAAGGGTGGCAACTGGCAACCCCGTCTGGCTGAAAACTATGCCGTGTCTCCGGATGGGAAAACGGTAACTCTAACCCTGAGAAAAGGTATAATGATGCAGGATGGCGTAGAGTTCACATCCAAGGACATCAAATACCACATAGAGAACTTCACCGTGTTCGGCGCCAAGATGGGCGAAGCCGGGGGGTATAAAAATGTAGCCTCTGTAGATACCCCGGATCCCTATACTGTAGTAATCAACTTGAAGAAACCGGATGCCGCCATGCCGGTCGGAATGGCTATGAACGACGGTACGATAAACTCTATGGAGGCAGTGCTGAAACCCACCACTCCAGAAAATCAGGCCAAAGACCATGTAGCAGGAGCCGGACCATTCAAGTTTGTAGAATGGAAGCGGGATGTCTATTTCAAAGCTGAAAGATTCGACGACTACTTCATCACCGGACAGCCTTACCTTGACTCCTACCAGGTCGATTTCTATGCTGACCGCGTTTCAGCCTTGCTGGCCTTTAAAAACGGGGAGGGCAATGGAATATATGACCTGACTCCAAAAGATGCGTCAACCCTGAAGAAAGAGGGATATGAGGTCTATTCAACCAGTTTCGCAAATTATGTGCTTACTCCGGACGGCGATAATCCTAATTCACCATTTGCCAAGAGAGAGGTACGCGAGGCAGTGGAATATGCTCTTGACCGGCCGACACTGGCCGAATCGTTCGGTTATGGTTTCTATGATCCTTTGACCCAGGTCTCCGCTCCGGAATTCTCTCTGGCTTATAATCCCAATATCACACCACGCGAGTATAATCCGGAAAAATCCAAACAGTTGCTCAAGGACGCCGGTTATTCCAGTCCTCTCAACATTTCCATTTATGCTCAGCTTTCGGATCCCAAAGAGTTCCTGACAGCTATTCAAGGCTTTCTTAATGCTGCCGGGTTCAATGCAAAGATAGAATACGGCGATCCTGCCAGATTCCATGGTGAGTGGGCCGGAAAGGGCTGGCAAAATGGATTGTTGTTCCGTGGATACGGGTTCCAGCCGAATATTGCCGAAAACTTCACCAACTGGTTCCGTCATCCGCCCAATGGCCAGATGTTAACCAGCATATACTATCCCGAGAACTGGGATGGAAGATGCGACGCAATGGTAAGTGAACCGGATTCCGCAAAGCGCGCCGCTATGATACAGGAACTGGTAAAAACGATACATGATGAGGCTATGACTGTTCCTATCTGTACCTACCCGATTCTATTCGCTTTTGGTAAAAACGTAGGTGGCGGTGATACATACGCACCCATTAGTTCACACCTCCAGACACCAGAAGGACTCTGGTTTAAACAATAAATCCGGAACAAAGTACCGGTCCGCTGGAGCGGACTTCGTCCGGAGATTAAGTGCAGTATGGTAATCAACGAGGCGGCCCCTTCCACGGAAGGGGCCGCCGACCGGGTCTTTTCTAATCCTGACGCTGTTATTTTCTGTATACTTTGACGACTTCGGAAAAGACGGCGTGCCTGTTTGATTTTCTAAAAAAAAACGGAAATAATACAAAGAAACGAAAAAGAAAAACGGAGAATATTATGAAAATGAAAGCAGCCGTTTATTACGGACCACGTGATATAAGGATAGAGGAACTGGATCTTCCAAGGGCTGCGGATGGCGTCGACGGACACGGAATGGTGCTGAAAGTCGGGGCTTGCGGTATTTGTCCTGTAATGGATACACCAAGATATAAGAGAGTTACCATTGACCATGCAACCCCGATTGTTTTAGGACATGAGTTCAGCGGAGAAGTGATTGAAGCCGGCCCTAAAGTAACCGCAGCCAGCGTCGGAGACAGAATCTACGGGCTCACATTCCGTCCATGCGGAAGGTGCGGGCCCTGTAAAGCCGGAGATGTGGAGAACTGCCTTAACTATCCTGAGAGCACTGAAGGCAACTATATCAACGGAGCAATGGCCGAATATATGTTTTTTCCCTACGTAATAGGAAACAAACTGATCAAGCTTCCCCCCGACCTGACCTATCGAGACGGCGCCCTCCTGGAGCCTTTATGCCTGGCTACGGGATTGGCCGACAAGGCCAAAAAGGGTGACATTGTGGTTATTATCGGCCAGGACCTGATGGGGCTGGGCATTCTGGCGTTTCTAAAACAGAAAGGACTCGCCAATAAGGTCATAGTAAGTGATGTCTCCAAAATACGGCTTGATGCCGCTAAAGAGTTAGGCGCCGATGTAATTGTCAATGAAACTGAAGAAGACCTTTATGAAGTTGTTGAGGAGATATCCGGTCATGACAAACTTGAGGTGCTACAGGGTGGTGGGGCTGATTTAGTAATAGAGACCTCCGGACGGTCGGTAAACTTCCAGAAGTCCATCGATGTCGTAAAGCCCAGGGGGCAGATCTGGCTAGCTACTTTCTATGACGAAGGACCGTTTATGTTCGATCCCAGTGTACAGGTCCCGGGCAGAGCCCGTTCAAACATCAGCCAGAAAGGCTGTGCTCCCATACAGTGCGCCTGGGGAAGCCTAGGACCCTGGATGCCCCGCCTCGAAGAGGCAATCAAACTCATCCAGTCCGGAAAACTGACCGCGGCCAAATATGTTACCCAGGTCTTCCCTCTGGAGAAGATAGATGAGGCCTTCGAGACCGCTATAGATCCCCATAAATCGATTAAAGTCGTTGTTGAACCATAAGTTATTTCAGTCCGGTAGCACATGGAGAAGGATGAAGCAAGCAGGTTTTTCAGTTTCCCATATTATAAACTGCTGAGTATTGCATAATGCCAACAGGTTCAGGTAGTCATAGTGTTACTGGAGAGGAATGCCGTAATCAGGTAATTAGCTTCATATAGAAGATTACTGCCGGTTGCTTTAATAAGCAGCCGGCAGTAAATAGCCACAAGAAAAATGCTGTTATATCGGGGAGGAAAAAACATGGTTTCTCGGGACTTGCGGGGATGGATTGCCCAGCTTGAAGCAAAAGGAGAGCTGAAGAGAGTCAAAGCCAGAGTAGACTGGAATGATGAAATATCGCAGATAACAAGAAAAATCTATGAGAAAAAGGGCCCGGCTCTTTTATTTGAAAACATCAAGGATCATGAAAATACGTTTTCGAAAAAACTGTTTACTAACGGACTTGGTACCCAGTCCAGGGTAAACCTGATGCTTGGACTCCCCAAAGATACCCCTGTTTCAGAGGCTATTCAGTTGTTAAGGAAAAGGCTCAAGAATCCCGTGGCGCCTGTCAGGGTCGAAACAGGTCCGGTCAAGGAGAATATTGTAAAAGGAGAGGATGTGGACCTGTTCCAGATTCCTGTCCCCAAGTGGCATCCCCTGGATGGCGGCCGCTATATTAACACCTTTTTTGGTGCTGTTACGCGGGACCCGGATACCGGAATAAATAATGTAGGTATCTACCGGGGAATGATAAACAGCAAGAATAAGATCGGAGTATTGCTGATACCCATGAAGGACTGGGGTATTACCTACGAAAAATACAAGGCCATGGGAAAACCCATGCCGGTGGCCTTTGTCTACGGGTACGATCCGGCCTTGATCGCTGCGGCCGGTGTTCCTGTTGTCGGTCCTGAGTACGATCTGATGGGAGCAATAAGGCAGGCGCCGGTCGAGCTGGTTAAGTGTGAGATGTCAGATATTGAAGTGCCGGCTTATGCCGAAATAGTGGTGGAAGGCACGATTTCTCCTGATCCCGCAACATATGAAATGGAAGGACCCTTTGGTGAAGGGTCCGGACATTACGGAGAGACCCGTAAAAGGCCGGTAGTTGAAGTAAACTGCATAACCTATCGCAACGATCCGATTTACAGAGGCACCTTAACCGGAACGGCCGGTGGTACAAAGGACGAATTGAAAACCCTTATCGGAACAATGATGACCGTTGTTACCTGGAATACGCTGGATATGATGGAAATTCCCGGTATACTGGATGTACAGGTGGATTTGTTATCGGCAGTGAAGATACATAAGACCTACCAGGGACAGGCCAGGCAGATAGCCGCTGCCTTATGGGGGTCCAAATTCGCCGGCCATCATCACAATGCGGTCATTGTAGTTGAAGAGGATGTGGATATTCATAATACCGATGCCCTGATGGCAGCCATGCATGATAAAACGGATTTTGAACGGGGCCTGGTGGTATTTCCCGAATATATTGGATCGCCTATAGATGTAATGGCCCCGTATGATTTAAGGGATGAGCTGGCCTATGGGGCCGCTGTCCAGAAGAAACTGCTGATAGATGCTACCACGGATTGGGAGAAGCATCCCGTCAGGCCGGAGTGGGGAAATAGAAGGTACTCGCCGGAGTGCTATTGTTCCAGCCCGGAAACCGAGAAACTGGTTGAAGAGAGATGGAAGGAATACGGCCTGTAGGCTGAGATATCCCTGCTTATATATCAAATCCCGGTAAAAAGACTGTTGTTGCCGCGAGTGTAGATTTACCATAAAGTAATTGACAACGAAAAACACACGAATGAAATCCCTCAGGAGGGTTGAAAAAATGGAATACGAAGTACTTAGCCCATGGGGCCAGGTTGATAAAAAATCTTCTTTTGAAGGTCTTCAGCCGCGGGTTGAGGACCTGAACGGTAAGACTATCGGACTTTATGCACATTTTAAAGCGCAGGCGCCTTTAATCCTTGAAGAAGTTGCACAGCGGATTAAAGAGAAATATCCTGACGCCAAATTCAGCCATTTTCAGTATCCCAGGGATACTGCGGAGATAGTGAATGATGTTGAATACGAGCCATTGTTTAAAAAGTGGTTAAGAGAGGTAGATACCGTTATCTGCGGGTACGGCGATGCGGGATCGTGTTCTCTGTTTCTGGGATATAATTCCGCCGCTGTTGAAAGTGCAGGAAAGCCGGCGGTCCTGATAGTCAGCAAGAGCCTGGTTAAAGCAGCCAGGACAGGGGCTGCAGTCAGGAATGTTCCGAAAATGAGAATCGTATCCCTGCCTTTAAACGACCTGTCAGGTCTTCATTCCTTTGACAATGTAGTGGAGGAATATATCCGTCCTGTAATCACTTCTGCCTTTATTGACGAGGTGATTGACGCTTTAACCAGACCGCTGGCAGAAGATGAAAAGTTAGCGGAAAAAAAGGTGGAAGATAGCCCCAGAATTGTTTTCAAAGGTGATCTAGAGGCGGTAAACAGGTACTTTCACAAGAGATGGTGGTCTTACGGGATGCCCATCATTCCTCCTACTGAAGAAGCGGTCCATGAGATGCTGGCCGGAACAGATTTGCCGCCTGATCATGTTGTGGCTGAAATACCGCCTATGCTGGGTAAAGCAACGGTTGAAAAGATTGCTATCAATGCCGTCATGGCCGGATGTCTTCCGACCTATCTGCCGGTGCTGATAGCGGCCGTTCAGGGCATGATGGACCCCAAAATACATCTCGAGGGCTGGACCTGCAGCCGGGCTTCCTGGGGACCTTTTATAGTTATCAATGGTCTGATACGCCGCGATATAAACGTACATAGCGGCGGACAGTTGATGAGTTCCTATCACAGGGCCAATGCCACCATCGGTCATGCCATCGGGCTGATTGTAATGAATATCGGCGGAGTCCGTCCGGGAGTGGAGGATATGTCGATAATGGGGCATGAAGGCAGGTTCGGCATGTGTATAGGAGAGAATGAAGAGGAAAGCCCTCTGGAGCCACACCATGTATACAGCGGTTTAAACAAAGAAGACAGCGCGATCACACTTTTCTGGCCGACTCAGCGTACACAGGTGGGAGGGAAAGACGTTCCCAGTCTGTTAGATGCTATGTGCACCTTCGACATATTCGGGTTTGACCTGGGATGCGCCTTTGTAATGACGCCTGCCTGGGCCAAGATCCTGGCCGATGAGGGCTGGACGAAAAAAAGAATAATTTCCTATCTCGTGGAATATGCCCGTAAACCAGCGGGCCAGTTCAATGTAAGGTGGGTCAAGGGAAATCATCACGAGCCCAAGGGATTGGAGTTGCCGCTCGTTCCAACGCATTCCATGCGGCGCTTCTTTTCTTCCGAGCACCTGCTTATTGTAATTGCCGGTGATAGTGGAGAGCCCGCCGTACTGGCCTATGGGGGTGGCGGAGACCATGGCGGCCCGGTCACTAAAAAGATTAATCTGCCGGCTGGCTGGGATAGGCTGGTCGAGAAATACAAGGACATTGTACCTGCTGAAATTCAGCTCTAGGGACCTGTACCTGCTCAGGCCGCAGGTTCCCGGCAGGGACAATGTATATGCCGGATTGCATTCCGGCTTCATACCGGATTGCAGGAGATGACTGTTTATTCAGTCCCCCGCTCAATCCCGGCAGGGTTTCAGCGCACCCGTACCTGGTTGTATAGAGTCATATACATACAAGTTCAGGCTTAAGGTTAGGGAAACTGAAAACACATATTGAGGAATTTGTGCTATTTGGTACCGGGCCGGGGCCGGAAACCGGTTAAAACCGGCACGGACATAAGGGAAACAAAACGGCCGCACGGGAGGATTTACAAAAAGGCCGTCTGTGTGGCACTGATAGGGAAGAGTTCCTGATAGAACTTCAAAAACTGCTTTCACGGATCTTTTACGGATATCGGATTGAAAAGTCCGCCTGATGAGGTATTATAGCGGAGCTACAGGCGGTTTAAATATTGATTAACGATATTCAGGATAAAAACCTGGATAGATGTAGACAGGAGGACTTATAACATGGCAATCCCCGGTAAACCGGAAACAATCACCGAAAACTTGCGGGTATTGAGAAAGGAAATAGAAGAAAAGACCGGAAAAACTACGGAGCAACTCTATGAAGAAAGAGAAAAAAGGGTAAAGGATGCCATCGAGCACAGGCAACCCGACAGGGTCCCGGTAAGGCTTGAGACCCATGCCTTTCCCGCTGTTTATGCAGGCCTTACAATGGCGGACATCTTTTATAATCCCGCAGCCTGGAAGGAAGCTACACGGAAGGCTATAGTCGATTATGAACCTGATATATATCAGGTCTCGTCCGGCGGTACTGCCGGTGAAGCGCTTGACCTGCTCGGGCCGAATCACCTCAAATGGCCGGGCGGAAATTTACCGCCCGATATCAGCCATCAGAATATAGACCAGGAGTATATGAAGCAGGACGAATACGATTTATTCCTTGACGATCCTACCGATTTTACTCTGCGCTATGTTATACCGAGGGCTTTCGAGGGGCTGGCGCCTCTGTCAAAGCTGCCATATGTTGCCGATAAATTTACCCTTATACCGATGATGACATCCATCCTGACCACGCCCGAATTCAGGGGACTTATCCGGACGCTGCTCAAGGCGGCCCGTGCACAGGCACGCACGGAAGAAATACTGTCCGGACTGGACGATGAAATGGCCTATCTGGGCTTTCCACAGGCCAGTCATGGAGGAGGTGCGGCCGGGGCCCCATTCGATCTGCTATCGGACCTGTATAGAGGAATGCGGGGCTCCATGCTGGATATGTACCGCTGCCCGGATAAAATGCTGCTTGCCTGTGAGCGTATATTGCAGCGCCGGATAGCAGCGGCAAAAGCAGAACCTCCCTCCAGGAGAGGTAATCCCAGGAGGTCTTTTATTGCTCTGCACCGGGGCGCAGAGGGTTTCATGTCAAGGAAGCAGTATGAGAAATTCTACTGGCCGGGATTAAAGCGGGCTATGGAATGTTCTATTGAGCTGGGCATAGTCCCCATAATTTTCTGCGAAGGGGAATTCGGCGACAGACTGGAGTACTTCCTGGAGTTGCCGAAAGGCAAAGTTATATGTTTGTTTGACAGGACCGATATGATCCGGGCTAAAGAGATATTGAGAGACCACGTATGTATCTCCGGCAATGTGCCCGCGTCGCTGCTGCAATTGGGTTCGCCTCAAGATGTGGAAGAATACTGCGCGAAACTTATCAGGTTCTGTGGAAAAGGCGGCGGCTTCATACTTTCAGCCGGCAGCTCCATAGACGAAGCAAAACCCGAAAATTTAAAGGCTCTGATGGAATCGCCGCAGAAAATTCCGGTGGACTAGAGAAGATTTTCGCAGTGTGTAGAAGTACGGACATATGGTGTAGTGTCAGGTAATTAAGTTTACATTTTACAGTGTGTTTTTAAGTTCAACATACTTTAAAGCCAGATATAAGACTCTACACTAGCCGGGTAAAGCGGGGCCTCCGCCTACGGAGACCTCCGGAGCCCCCTCATTCTAAGACCTCTGCATCTGAAGAAACCCGGCAGGATGCAAGGAAAATAGGAACGGTCATCATGCTTTCGATTTTTCCTGTTTACATCGTATTCGAGAATCGGGTTGTTGCAGGACTACCTGCCTTGACTTCTGGCAATGGGAAATTGTTTTTTCTTTTTAAATAATAAGACATTTGTCATTCATAAAAACGGGAAAATATGGAGATAAGAAATGAAAGAAGAAAGTGATTACAATGAAGAGTTTTCAGGTGAAAAAACATACTTGAAAGGGCTGGGATTTATAGGTTCCAGCAGCGGTGACTCCAATACATCGATGATCGATGTAAAGAACGGCAAAATTGTCAGGATAAGGCCATTGCATTATGATTGGAAGTACGATAAAAAGCACCTTAATCCCTGGAAGATGAAGGCAAAGGGGACGACATTTGAGCCTACCATGAAATCGCTGATTCCCCCATACAGTCTGGCCTACAAGAACCGCGTATATTCTCCCAACAGGATACTCTATCCTCTGAAACGAGTTGATTGGGACCCTGCCGGCAACCGCAACATAGCCAACCGGGGCATCAGCAAATACGTAAGGATATCCTGGGATGAGGCTATAGACATTATAGTCAGTGAAATAAAGCGGATGATTGACACGTACGGGCCATATGCGATACTGGCGCAGGCAGATGGACACGGCGAGACAAAGTTTATCCATGGCCCTCACGGCTGCCAAAGCAAGCTGCTGGAAATGCTGGGAGGTTATACGCTGCAAATAAGGAATCCGGATAGCTGGGAAGGCTGGTACTGGGGTGCTAAACATGCCTGGGGTTGTGAGGAAGTGGGCCAGATGGAGCCGGTCATCAATGCCATCCCTGATATTGCCAAAAACAGTGCTCAGGTCCTCTTCTGGGGCTGTGATCCGGAAACAGCGCCCTGGGGTTTCGACGGACAAATGGCCAGCCGTGTATGTTACTGGTTCAACGAACTCGGTATAAAATCGATATTTATCTCCCCGGACCTGAACTACGGCGGGGCAATCCATGGTGATAAATGGATTCCCATAAAACCGGGAACGGATGCCGCTCTCCAACTGGCTATCGCCTATGTCTGGATCACCGAAGACGCTTACGACAAGGAATATGTCAAAACCCATTCAGTCGGCTTCGATAAGTTCCGCCAGTATGTGGTAGGAGAGGAAGACGGGATCCCGAAAACACCCCAATGGGCCCAGGAAAAAACGGGAATTGCATCGAGAACAATCAAGGCGCTGGCAAGGGCATGGGCCGCCAATGCGACCTCAATAGCCCACGGGAATGGAGGTCCGACTGTCAGAGTGCCCTTTTCAACAGAAAACGGACGTCTCGAAGTCCTGTTATTGGCCATGCAGGGGTTGGGAAAACCGGGTGTCCATCAGGTTAAAATGATAGAGTGGGGTCGCCGTAATTCACAGATGACCAATCCGATGCCGCTGGGTTCCATGATACCCAGATTGATATCTATCTGGAGCGGTGGGATGAACTTTTCAGCTAATCCGCAGGCGGAAGCCAAAAAGACTTCCCAGGTCAGCATTACGGCCCAATCGGGAATTCCCAAACAATTTATTCCGAAAGATCTTATTCATGATGCTCTGCTCAATGCACCCATGAGCTGGTATGGCAATACACTGGCCAGGTCCGATGTAGAGGACCAGTTTGTGAAATACACCTATCCGGCTGAAGGCTGCTCGGAAATACACATGATATGGACGGATTCTCCCTGCTGGATTACCTGCTGGAACGATGGTAACTCTTTTATCAAAGGTCTCAGAAGTCCGAAGGTTGAGTTCATTCTGGCACAGCACCCCTGGATGGAAAACGATTGTCTCTTTGCGGACCTCATCCTTCCGGTCAGCACCAAGTTCGAATCAGAGACCCTCAATATGGATATTATGAACGGACAATTTTCTCTGATCTTTGAGGAAAAACAGTGTATTCAACCGGTAGGGGAGGCCAAGAGCGACTATGACATTATCTGCTTGATAGCTGAAAAGTTTGGTCTATTGGAAGAATATAATGGCGGCAAGAGCGTTAAGGAACTGATGAGATTCGGATTCGAAAATTCGGGCATTCAGAAATTGATGAGCTACGAGGAGTTTTCCAAGAAGGGGTACTATATGATTCCGACTGACAGCCAGTGGGAGCAGTATCCCGCGGGGCTGAAGAAGTTTTATGAAGACCCTGAGAATAATCGCCTGAGCACACCCAGCGGTAAAATTGAGTTTTATTCCGAGCGACTGGCCAGGCATTTCCCGGATGACATGGAAAGGCCCCCGGTCCCGCACTGGGTTGAAAAGGGAGAGGGTCATGATGAAAGGACATCCAGCCCCAGGGCTAAAAAGTATCCCCTGCTGGTGGTCTCCAATCATCCCAGGTGGCGGGTGCATGCCAACCATGACGACATGACCTGGCTGAGGGAGATACCAACCTGTAAGGTCCAGGGCCCGGATGGTTATAAATACGAGCCTCTGTGGATTAATCCCGGGGATGCCGCCGCCAGGGGTATTGAAAACGGGGATGTGGTTATGATTTACAATGAAAGGGGTGGGGTTCTGGCCGGGGCCCGCGTGACCGAGAGAATTATGCCCGGGGCTGTTTATATAGACCACGGCGCCAGGTATGATCCTGTTGTGCCCGGAGAGCTTGACAGGGGTGGGGCCATCAATACTATTACTCCCCATCATACTACCTCGAAAAACGCTACAGGTATGGTTGTGAGTGCTTTTCTGGTTGAAGTTAAAAGAGCGGATCTGGATGAGCTAATGCAGCGATACCCTCAGGCTTTCAAGAGAAAATACTGTACCGGCGCCGGTCTGCCTTTAGAAAGAGTTATGGTAGAGAAGTAAAAATACCGGGGACAGGGGAAGGTGTTCACATCCCCTGTCCCAGCGCTGAAAAAATAGCGGATGACGGCTGAAAAGGCTATTGTTTATGCCTGAAATACTTGGAGTATCCTTCATCCAGCAAGCTTTGCATAGCCTTGTTTCGCCCCAGGCTGCGGAGAAACCTCCTGTAGCTCAGACCTTCAGTGTAAGCGCTATAACGGATAGCGCCCGGTTCATGGCATGTTCTACAGCGGTCGATCCGGGCCTGCTGCTTTCTCCAGGCACAGAAAGCAGGGTTGTTCCAGATTTCAGCCGGTGAATGCTCTTTCAGATTTCCCACCGGTTCGGATATCATTTCACAGGGGTAGACCTGCCCGTCAAACTCAATGAACAGGTAATTGTAGCCGGCGGTGCACTTCCAGCGTTTTTGCCCTGTCGTCAGGAATTGCAGGGTCTGTGAATAATAGTAGTTGGATTGCAGGTCATGCCCTGAATACAGCGACCTGATCTTCTTGTATTCCTCTGATCCCAGGGTGTATTTCCCCTTTTTCTCCGGGTTTCTGAACCGGCCTTCAGTGAAAAAAACGGGTGAAATGATATGAAAAAGCCCTTTTGAAAGCGCCAGCTCCAGTATGTTCTCCAGTTCGCCGGCATTCTCCGGCAGGATTGTGGCCTTGATGCCGGCGAAGAAATTGGTGTACTCTTTCTGAAGACCGGAGAGATTGTTCAGGGTCTCTGAGACCATAGCGTAGGCGCCGGGTATGCCCCTGATCCTGTCGTGAGTTTCGCCGATGCCGTCGAGGGAATTAACACTGACAAGGTCTATTCCGGTATTTTGAAGGGCCTCCAGTATTCTGCGATAGTTGGCCGTGATCCTTTCCGTTAAAAAGCCGTTGGAGGTTATTATTATACTTCTCAGACCGGGGAAACGGGAAGATTTCAATGCGGATATGCCCGTTACCAGGTCTACCAGGTCGTTTCTTAAATGGGGCTCACCGCCGGTCAAATCAAGTTCGACCAGGTCGCTGAAAAGCGGATCTGCGAGTATGTCCAGGATTTTTTGTCGGTCCATCTCCAGGTCTTTGATATCCGGTTTTTCCAGGCCGTGTTTCCAGATATTGCACATAATGCAGCGGGAGTTGCAGCGGTGAGTTAAAGCCAGGCTGACGACCTCCGGACGGAGAGGCCTGCAGACCGACTCATGATACCGGAATGAAATGCCGTTGAGCAAAAGTCTGGAGGTCACACCGTGGTAATTAATTTGCGCTGCTTCCGGGGATCCGGCCGGCCTGGATGGAGCTTTCCCCGCGGATTGAGTGTCGGTCATCAAATATCCCCTTTATTGTTTATCTTATTATTAACGCCGGTCATCTTCAAGCCTGGGTTCCGTATTACGGTGTTGACCCGGACAGAGAGCCGTTTTCCCCGGTTGATAATATAATTGTACAGGCAGTTTTTTCACTTTTTTACAGGCGGCTTGAATCCTGAAGGTATACGGAAAAGCGCTGAAAAAGCCCAGACGGCAGGGGGAATTTACAGTATGTTTATCACAGGTGATATAATACATGAAAATGGATGAAGAGCACCTGGGGTGCTGGCTATCAGGCTGAAAACGGAGGGCTGGCGTTTTATGACAAGGATTCTTCAGGATAAAGCTACCTCAACCAAGCTGCAGATATTGATTGAGATCGCTGCCGGACAGCCTGACGTTCAACAGAAGGATATCGCCAAAAAGCTTGGTATTACGCCTCAGTGGG
Organism: Dehalococcoidales bacterium; assembly: GCA_016926695.1. The sequence goes on from JAFGOB010000171.1 coordinate 49,968, forward strand.
TTTCCGAATATATTATAAAATTCGTCGAGGAAGGTCTGGTTACTTCAGAGGGACGGTCAAAGTACCGGGTTACGGCAGAAGGCATAGACTGGGTTATGAGATTGCTGCGGGAATTACGGGAGTATTTCGCAGCAGCCGAAAAGGTGATAAGTAATATTGCCGTCAGTGCAGCGGTGGCGGATCAAGATCTTTCCAGGGGACAGCAGGTGGGCCTGGTAATGAGGGAGGGCATACTTATTGCCAGTCCTTACAGCGGACAACCAGCCAGGGGTATAGCGGTTATTGATGCCCGTACGGGTGAAGATATCGGTGTTTCCAATATAGAAGGAATCATCGAACTTGAACAGGGCAAGGTGACGATTCTGAAAGTCCCCGGTATTCAACGGGGCGGTTCCAGGAGAGTTGATCTGGCCCGCTTAAGAAAAGAGATCAGCGGTGAAACAATCATCGGCTCTGTCGGCACCGAGGCTATGATAGCCCTGAGGCAAATAGGCTCCGTACCGACATATACCTATGGTGCAAAGGGAGCCATTATGGATGCTGCCCAGAAGGGTGTATCCTCGGTGGTGGTGTGCGTGGATGATGAGGTCCCTGAATTACTCCAGGCGCTGGAAGAGAAACAACTGGGATACAAACTCCTGGAACTGGAAAAACCTTAACCTCCCTTAGACTTTTCTGCGGAGTATTGTCCTCTTATCCTGTGGTTTGATTTAACCATACTTCAGCAGGTCCAGGAACAAAGCTCATTTTAATTGAAGCTTTCCCGACCTCCGCATTAATGAGACTGGGATCGCTTTTCTCAGGCTCAATGTTTAACACTAATATTTTTTGTTTTCACATATTGTTATGAAGTTAAGCTAAGGTATAGAATAAAAAAATAACTAAAATATTTTTTTTGATATACTTTTTTAATAGCGATAATAATTAAATATTATAGATGTATCTTTTAGCATAACTTAAAAAGTTACATCGATGAACTTTTAAGATAAGAAAAGGGGAAAGTGGGGGAATGAAGAGAATAATAAGATTTTCGACTTGTTTGATACTTGTCGCTTTGGTTTCAGTATTTCTTCTGGCGGTTCCGGCAGGTGCAGCAGGTCTTCTTGACCAGCAGCAAACTGCCAGTAATACTTCCGCGTTTACAGGCATTGATACGGTACCTTTTACACGGCAGGGACTTGCCCAGACGTTTACCGCCGGGATGACCGGAGAGCTCGCGGGTATATCTGTCTACATCGGCCACAATCTTGCAGGTACAGCCAACCTGGAAATATTACTAGAGAGTGTCGATGCCGCATGAAAGCCTGCGGGGTCTTCTGTGACGCCTATAAGTGTGAATTATGGGCCTTACGAACCGGGTGCTCCCCAATGGTTGGATTTCTCATTTTCTTCACCGTTTCCTTATATTCAGAGTGGGACCATGTATGCTCTGTCATTGCGTACCTGGAGCACAACGAACATGACTCAAACTATGGAATGGCGTGGAACATCCACCGACAATTATGGTGGAGGCAAGGCTTATTTCAATAGTACAGGATCTGCCTGGGAAGAAAGCCCTGCTCTTCGTGATTTCGCTTTTAAAACCTATGTATTTCCTGCTATCCGGTCGGCTAATAGCGGTGATTGGAACAATGCAGGTACATGGGAAGGCGGCATTGTTCCCGGAGCAGGTAATAATGTGATAATACGTACGAACCACAAAGTGGCTTTAACTGACAATGCCAGTGTGGGTAGTATCAAGTTCTATGATACAGGTAAATTGGATCTCCGCGACAAAAAACTATCGGTGTCCCAGGACCTGATAGATAGCACACCTGAAGTGGCGAGCGCTCCGATCGTAAGTTCAACTGGCAGCGGTATCCTGTCCTTTGAAGGCAATGCCGAGCAGAAGGTCAGGAGCGAGAGCGGTAAGATAGCAGAAACTACTATTCAGGCTGACATAGAGGTCAAG